>JALZAW010000231.1 GCA_030948155.1 Candidatus Dormiibacterota bacterium
GTACTGGCCGGATGCTCGGGGCTGGCAGAGCGTCGGCGTACGTCATGGTGGACAGCTTCGTCATCGCCCTGACCACGGCAAGTGTTCCGCTTCTGCCCAACGCGGTCCGGTTGGCCGCGCTCGAGGCGGACCTGGCGGGCGCGGCACATGGCAGCCGGGTGCGTTTGGGGCCCGGCCTGATCCAGGGGGAAGGCTTCAGCGTCCGCTGGGATCCTCAGCACCCGCCACTCTGGGAGCCGCGGCTGTCCGGCTCGTCTCCGGAGAACCGGCTGAAGGTGCTGATCAGGGCCCAGGCGTTGAGCGAGCTGTCTGGTGCGATCGACCTGGAGTTGCTGGCCGCCGAGGCGGTGCCGGCCGCGGCGCGGCTCTGGCGCGCGATCGCCGACGACGACGGAACCTCGGCGGCTCAGGCTGCGCGAGAGCTGATCGGACGCGGCCCCGGTCTCACGCCTGAGGGCGATGACCTGGTGGCCGGCACTGTGGCCACACTGCTGGCCTGGGCGCCGGCCCTCGGCTGGAGCACGCCGCCCCCCTGGTTCAGGCGGATCCTGCCGGGCGATCTGCGGCGGCGCACCACAGCGATCTCCGCCACGCTCTTGGAGCTCGCGCTCGATGGCTGCGTCGCAGAGCCGCTGGCCAGGGTGCTGGACCTCGGCTCTAGTGACGATCGCTGGCGGGCCCGCTGGGGGGAGCTGCTGCGGCTCGGCCACAGCACCGGCCGCGCTTTGGCGCTGGCAGCCGCCAGGACGGGCACCGCTCTCTGCGCGGCGTCAGCACCGGGGCACGGAGCATGCGATGAGGCGACGGTCTCTGGCGCCTGACCAGCTGCGAGCCGGGTTGCGACATGTCAGCTGGATCGGCGGTGGAGCCGGCGCTGCAGGTCCTCGGGGATCAGTTCGAATCCCTTCGGCGTGCTGAGGCGACCGTGAATCACCAGTGCGGTCAGCGCCGACCGGCACTGGACATGCGACTCAGTTGCGACGCGGTTTGTGGCGCTACCCGGCTGTCACCGCAAGTCTCCGTCTGGCCGCCGGTTGGTTCAGCTGCTGACGAACGGGGCTTGCCGCGGATGCCCTGGCGAGGTCGCCTCGTCGACCAGCAGTGCTGCCACGTCCCCCCGCGTCGCCCGCATCCCCATGTGGCTCCCGTCCAGGCTGACTTGGCGGCGCTCCGTCGCCGGCCCGTCGACGATCCGAGTCGGCCGCACAGCCGTCCACTCGGCCGAACTAGCGCTCAGCACCTCGTACTCGCGCCGCTTGGCCTCCACCTGGCCCCGCGCCAACAGGCCGACAAGGCCTCCCGCGAGCACATGCACAAAAGGCTTGTGGTCGCCGGGCAGCGTGATGCCGGCGCCCGAGATTGCGACGATCCGGCGCACCCCGTGCTCTTCCATGGCAAGCAGGATGTGGCGCATGGCCTCAGCCAGGAAATCGGCACCTTGCTTCTCTCCTCGCCGCGGACCCAGAGTGCTGATCACAGCGTCGCAGCCCTCGACAGTGGCCGCCACGGCAGCCTGGTCGCTGGCGTCGCCCGGAACGACAGTCACCCGATCGCCCGTGGCGTCCACCCGCGTCGGGTCCCGCGCCAGCATCCGCACCTCGTGGCCGCGAGCGAGAGCCTCGTCGACCACGGCCGTGCCAGCGAAGCCGGTACCTCCGAACACTGCGAGCTTCATGGCCCGACCGATGTTGACGGGTCCCTGGAAATGGCCGCCTCCGCCCAAGTCACGCGACGTCCTGGCGGCGGAGCAGGAGTGCGCTGAGAAGGATGGCGCCGGCCACGAAAGCCCCCAGCACAAGGGCTGCCTGCTCCCCTGAAACCAGCGGCTGGGGCTGGTTGGCGAAGTGGAGCGGTTCGCCGAATGACCGCGTGAGGGCCGTCGCGTTGGGCCCGGGGAAGACCTTCTGCAGGTTGTCCAGCAGGCTTGAGTGCGTTTGGCGCAGCAGCGAGAAGATCAGTGCCTCGATGACGAGGATGTAGGCAAGACCCAAGCCAATCGCCAGCGCGGACTGCCGAAAGAGGATGGACAGCAGCACCCCGAAGGCCGCACCCCAAGCCAACATCAGCCAGGAGGCAAGCAGCGCTTTGGCGATGTCGATGGGGTGGGGCCACTGCAGGGCAGCTCCGTCCGCCGCCCCCAGCGCGGCGCTCGTCGCGGCAGCGGCGGCCGTACTGACGAGCACGTAGACCACCAGCAGGATGGCGATCACGGCCAGCTTGCCGGCCAGCGCACTGAACCGGCCCGGGCCCTGGGTCAGCATGGTCTTGAGGGTGCCCCAGCCGTACTCGCTGCCCACTGCGAGCACGCCCAAAAGCAGGGCCATGACCTCGCCCAGGGAACTGGACAGCGAGAGTAACTGGCGGTGGAAGTTCGGCGGATAGTACGTCCGGAGGAGGTCCGACTTGGTCACTCCCGGACCGAGATTGACGCTCCCAGAGAGTGAGCGTGTCGACAACCAGCCCACCACGTAGAGGAGGAGGACCAGGAGTGTGATCAGGATGGCTAGCAGGATCCAGACCGCCGGCCGCTTCCAGAGCTTCAGCCACTCCGACCGTAGCGCACCTGTCACAGCTGGCTCCCCATAGGCCCCGTCAGCTGCAGGAAGACGTCTTCCAAGGAGCGCTCGGCCGAGCGCAATTGCCAGACCCCGATGCCTGCCGAGACCAGCCAGTGGTTTACCTCAGCCGCCCGCTGCGGATCAACCTCAACTATCAGCTGCCCATCCACGAGTCTCACCTTGTCGCCCAGCCGTTGCGAGAGCACGCCCAGGGCTTGCTCTGCCGGCTGGGCAACAATCAGGAGGGAGGTCCCGCCCCTGATCTCGTCGATAGTGCCCTCCCTGATGAGCTTGCCGCCGTTGATGACGCCCACCCGGTCGCAGATCTGCTGTACCTCGCCCAGCATATGGCTGGAGAGAAGCACCGTCCGCTGGCCCTGGCGCAGCTGCCGGATGAGATCGCGCATCTCCACCATTCCTTGCGGGTCGAGCCCGTTGGACGGCTCATCCAGGATGAGCAGGTCGGGCTCCTTGAGCAGCGCGGCACCCACGCCCAGCCGCTGCTTCATCCCCAGCGAGTAAGTCTTGAACTTGTCCTTGCCGCGCGGCAGGAGGCCCACCTCGTCCAGCGCCGCATCGACCCGCGACTCAGATGCGCCGGCCGCACAGGCGGCAGCACGCAGGTTGTCGCGGCCGGAAAGGTAGGGGTAGAAGGCGGGGCTCTCAACCAGTGAGCCAATTCTGGCCAACCCGGCCGGATCGCCAGGGCTGTGGCCGGCCACGACCGCCTGACCTGCGGTAGGGCGAATCAACCCGACCAGCATCTTCAGAGTGGTGGTCTTCCCGGCCCCGTTGGGACCCAGGAAACCGTAGACCTCGCCCTTCCGCACCCGCAGCTCGAGCCTGTCGACGGCCAGCACGTGGGCGCTGAAACGCTTGGTCAACCCGCTGGTCGCGATTGGGTGTTCCGGTTCGGCCACTGGCGCCACGATAAGCCAGTCGACTTGAGCGGGGTCGTCTCCAATCGATCAGGACCGAGTTACCCGTCGCAGGTCGATTGGGTCGTCCGCCCGGAAAGGATCCGCCTCGCTGTGCCATGTCTGGACCAGCCCGGCGCCCGGCTCTGCAAGGAGGTCCACGGCGTCCGGCGATCTTCAACCGGAGGGTGGCCGGGTTTCATGATTGACCTCCTGGTTCAAGCCCCGCCAGTGATCCGGCTGCCATGCCGGCCGAGAACGCAGGTCAGACGGCGGGCGGAACTATGATCAGGTTTCCCAGTGTCCTGCGCCAGAGATTCGTTGAGTAGACCGTGGCAGGCGCCCGGAGGGCGCCGGTCTGGGCGGCGAGGCCAAGGAGGGGGTGGAACCAGGAGGAGCGCACTTCCAGCCGTGGACCCCGACCAACCGGGGGCGTGTCACGACGGGCCGGGCCCCATGACACCGGCATCGATGTCCGGAGCCGCAATATGCGAACGAATCTCTGGCGCGGGACGCTAGAGGAGGGAAGCCATGTCCCCGAGCTCGGAACCGGCATCACCCAGCCTGACCGACGTCCTCCGCAGCGTGCTGGCGGATCTGAAGCGCGCCTCAACAGCTGACATCGTCTCTCTCGTGCTGTACGACCACGACGCTCGCCGCTATTACGGGCCGCACGTGATCGGGCTGCCACAGGACAGCCTGCGGGACTCGCTCTCGGACATGCAGGCTCAGCTCGATAGGTACCTGGAGGACGAGGCAGGGGGCAAGGCGCCTGACGACCTCCGTGTGACCCAATACGGCGCAACCGCCTGGCTGACCGTGCGCCGGCAGACGCTGGTTGCTCGCGACGCGCCCTCCGAGATCGACAGCACCTTCATCCGTCGCCACCACGTCGTGTCCACAGTGGGGTTGCCACTGCTCGCCGAGGAGCGGCTGGTGGGCTTGCTTTACCTGAACTTCTGCGCCGACCCGTTGGCCCCCACCCCCGCCGCAGGCTCGCGGGCCCCCGACCAAGCGTCCGTGGCGGAGCTCGAGCGCAAAGCCCGGGAGGCCGCTGTCCGCATCCGCTCGGTGCTCACACGAACCCAGAGGGCCGCCGTCGACAGTGTCGGCCGCTTGACGCGATTGCTGACGGCGGCCGCCGACGACGCCGGGGCGGCCGGCGCCGGGCTGCGGCGCCAGCTCTCCATCGCCCTCGCCGACCTCCTGCTGGCCAGCGACCTCGACGCCGCGGCCATCTACGAGGTTGGACCGCGCAGGGGCGGCCTGGACCTCGTCACCGCTCACGCGCCGGCAGCGGTCCCGGTCCGCCTGGACGTGCCGACAGAGGTTGGCGACCGGGAGGCAGGGGTTACCACGGTGTTGGCCGCCGCGATGGCTCCCACCCACCTTTACGCCGCCGGAACCTTC
>JALZAW010000232.1 GCA_030948155.1 Candidatus Dormiibacterota bacterium
GTTCAGGTACATCTCCAGGATCCGGTCCTTGGAGTAGCGCTGCTCCAGCCCGACTGCCAGCACGGCCTCCTGCGACTTGCGCAGGACCGACCGCTGGGGCGTCAGCACCGAGATCTTGATCAGCTGCTGGGTGATGGTGCTGCCGCCCTGCTCGGCGCCGCCGTGGATGATGTCGGCCGCGGCCGCCCGGGCGGTGCCCGCGAAATCGATGGCGCCGTGATGGTAGAAGTTGCGGTCCTCGGCGGCCAGGGTGGCCGCCGGTCCCCAGTGCCCCATCTGTTGCAGCTGAAGCTGGACGTAGTACTGGCCATTGGCGTTCCGCTGCTCGATCTGCCGGCCCTGCCGGTCGTAGATCACGATGGAGCGCCCCAGGACCGGCTGCTGGCCCGGGTCCGGCAGATCGCGGAGCGTCCAGACGACGTAGCCGAGGAAGCCGGAGACGAGGACGATCAGGGCGAGCGCGATCCATCCGACGTACCGGCGGAGGAAGCCGCGCGCGGCGGGCTCGGCGTAGAGGGACGCCCGCTGGGGGCGCCCGGAGGGAAGGTTCGGGCTCATAGCGAAGGCCGCCGGCGAGTGTCAGGCTGGTCGCCGGCGAGGATCCTCAGGGTATTGGAACCGGCGCCAGGGGCGGCGGGTTACGAACGGCGGGGCGTGGCGGAGAGGGTGGGATTCGAACCCACGGTATGGTCACCCATACACCTGTTTTCGAGACGCGGGCGGCGTCGTCCGTGGCTATCCGCCTTCAAGACCGAGCTCATCCGCCGGCGCGGACCCTGGCGCCAAGTGGGTGGACTGGTGGAACCAGCGTTGGCTCCAGAGCGCCACCGACAACCTGCCGCCGGCCGAGTTCGAACGCCGGTGGTGGGAACAGGCGCGGCTCGGGGGTGAGCTTACGAAGCCGGACCAGGTGCTCACGTACGACAGGTCGGCAACCCAAGCCGGTTCGCCTCAGCCACCTCGCACCGTCGATCTCCCTGCCAGCATCGCGGCTCCGACGGCGCAGAACGCTGCCGCCGCGTAGACGAACGCGAGGCCGGGCCGGAGCCCGAGCCGCAGGCTCTCGCTCAGCGCGATCGCCGCGCCGCCTACACCGGTGCCAACCGCCGTTCCCAGGTTCGCGCTAAGGTTCCGCGAAGCAAGGGCGGCGCCCTCACCACCGCTGGCGGCCAGCGCCATCGTGTTGAGGGTGAAGACGTTGAATGCGATGCCCATGCCCGCTCCCGCCAGGAGCCAGGCCACATACGCGGCCGGCAAGGGCGCCCCGTACATCGTGGTCGCGAAACCGCCGATCCCGACCGCCAGCAGGGCCGCCGAAGCGGCCACCAACCGGTCGCGGCGATACCGGTTGACGAGCTGAGTGTTGAGCCACACTCCGGCGGTCCAGGCCACGGTGCCGGCCGTGACGGCGATGCCGGCCTCGGTGATCGAGGTGCCGCGGATGCGGGTCAGGAGCAGCGGGACGAAGCTGGCTGCACCGTAGAAGGCGATGTTCAACAGGAAGCCGGCCGCCACGATCGCCGGCAGGCCCGGCCGCGCTAGGAATGAGCCGCGGGGCAGCGTCCGCCGCAGTGCGAAGTAGGTCACGGGAAGTCCGGCCGCGACCAGCACGATCCCCCACCACGTGCCGGCGGTGAGCCCGGTCAAGATCACCCCGGTGCCCGCCGCGACCTGAAGCGGCCATCGCACCGGAAACGGTGCTGTCGAAGCCGCGGTGGGCGGCAGCCGCCGTAGCCGTGGATAGGTCAGCGCGCCTGCGGCGAGCGCGGGGGCGATGATCACCGCGAACGCCCAGCGCCAGCCAAACGCCCCCGCGATGAGTGCTCCCAGCGACGGGCCGATCAGTGCCGGGATGGTCCAAGTGGCCGACATCATCGAGAGCACGCTGACCCTGGCGCGACCCGCGTATGCGCGGGCAATCGTGCTCTGGGTCAGCGTGAACTGGGCGGTCGCGCCGTAGCCCTGGAGCACCCGACCGACGATCAGCACCGGCATGCTCGGAGCCAGCGCGGCGACAACCGACCCCGCCAGGAAGACCACGATCAGCATCGCGAAGGGCCTCGCCGGCCCATATCGATCAACCGCCCACCCGGCGGTCGGTATCGAGGACAGGCCGGCTAGGAAGAACGCGCTGAAGGCAAGACCATACAGCGACAGGCCGCCGATGTCGCGCACGATCGCGGGCATGATCGCCGTCACGATCAGTGCCTCGGTCGCGACCGTAAGCGTGACCAGCATCAGGCCGCCCGTCAGCCGGCCCTGTGAGCCGGTGAGGACGTCGCGCCAGCTGGCTTCGGCAGGCGCGCCAAGCGGAGCCGCCCGCGTCGGGTGGGGCTCCGATGAGCGGCCGTTCGGCGCGGGACGACCGGGTTCGGGAGATGCGATACCGGCCACGATACTAAGCCGTGAGAACACCACGTCCCGAACGCCGAGCGTGCGGGCCCGAGCGGATCTCTGGGGCGGCCAGGCTCGATGAGCCTGCGGCGAGCGCTGCACGGCACGGGACTTGTGGTCGCGCACCAGGTCGAGGCGGCGGCGTGACGCACACGCGGGCCTGAGCGACTCAGATGATTGCGGGGACCACGACGTCCTCTGCCACCTCGGCGAGACGGGGATGGAGCACTCTGACGACGAGCACTCCGAGGACCCCACCGACGAACTGAGCCGTCACGAAGCCAGACACGGACGCAGGAGCGATGCCGGCGAACGTGTCGCTCAGCGTCCGAGCGATTGCCACCGCCGGATTAGCGAATGAGTCGACGAAGTGAACCAGTAGGCACCCCCGACGGATTGAGGTGGGCCCCCGACACCGAGCCAACTGGCAGGATGATCGCGACCAGCGCCACGGCCGTGGCGATCGAATTTTCGAGCAGCTGGAGGCCCACGTCGTCGGTACTGAGACGCTGCGCGGCGATCCCTGAGCCGACCACCGCGATTAGCAGGAAGCCGGTGCCGAGGAACTCGGCAAGCAGGCGTCGAGCTACCGAGGGCATCCACAATCGGCAGCCACGCTGATCGTGGACACGGCAGGCGGGACGTGATCGCCCAGGGCAGCGCGGAGCTCGACCAGTGCGCCAGGCCGCATCCGGTAGTAGACCCAGTTGGCCCGTCGCTCGCGCTCCAGCATGCCGGCCTCAAAAAGTACCCGGAGGTGATGGCTTACGGTCGGCTGAGAGAGGCCCAGGGCGTCGGTCAGATGGCAGACGCAGGCTTCCCGGCTGGGCTGAGCCTGGATCAGGCTGACTATGCGCAGGCGGCCGGGCTCGGCCAGAGCCCGGAGTGCCGCAGCCAGGCGGCCGGCAGCAGCTTGATCGAGAGGTATCCCGGAGAGCAAAGGCGCGCAGTCGAGGACCGGGAGGCTGCGAGTCGGCAAGTGTTCGCCCTCCATCTAAGGTGACCAATATTGACATGGATGAATACGGCTGCCAAGATTCAGAATATCGATCTTCGTCGATTTGGGCTGGCTCGCGAGGAGGACACGAAGTGAATGGGGTCTTCGATCCGATCACTCAGAACCGGATGCGGCGGGAGGCCGAACGGCTTCACGAGGAGTTCCGGGGCATCTTCTCCACCGAGACCACAGAGCGCTACATCGCCGAGTCGACGGAGGCCGTCCAGGGTGCTAGGGTTCACGACTTCGCGCCCATCTTCATGTGGCGATTCACGCGCGAGCGCCTGCGTGCTCTTGCCCAATACCGGGGAGACATGGAGAAGGAAGTTCCCGAGGTCCTCTTCGTCTGCGTCCACAACGCCGGCCGGAGCCAGATGGCGGCCGGTCTGCTCGCCCACCACGCCGCCGGACGCGTCCATGTCCGCTCGGCCGGCAGCACCCCGGCAGAAGAGGTCAATCCGGCCGCGGTCGAGGCCATGGAGGAGGTTGGAATCGATCTCTCGCAGGAGTTCCCGAAGCCGCTGACCGACGAGTTCGTGAGAGCCGCCGACGTCGTCATAACCATGGGCTGCGGCGACGCCTGCCCCATCTACCCTGGCAAGCGCTACGAAGATTGGGACCTCGAAGACCCCGACGGCAAGACCTTGGAGGAGGTCCGCCGAATCCGAGACCAGATCGATGGGCGCGTCAGGGAACTCTTGGCCCAGCTGATGGCGGCGCCGCAGCCCAGCTGAGAGCCGCGGGACTCGCGCCGGTTCAGCCGGCCAGCGGCTTGCGGCCTCTGATGGCGGCACTCGCGATCGCGCCTGCGATCCCCTCGACATCGTGTTCCTGCGTGATTTCGATCTCGGCGCCCTCGAAGCCGGCGTCGACCAGGAGCTGGCGATAGATATCGACCGGGATGGTCCCGGAGATGCAGCCGGCCCAGGCTTCGACCGCCGTCTTGACACGTGGCGGCAGCTGCTTGAGCTCGACCATGTCTGAGACCGCCAGACGGCCGCCTGGCTTCAGCACCCGGAAGGCCTCGCGGATCACGGACCCCTTGTCCTCGGCCAGGTTGATCACGCAGTTGGAGATCACCACATCGACGGCGCCGTCTGGCAGCGGCAGCTGCTCGATGGTGCCCTTCAGGAAGGTCGCGTTCTCGATCTCGGCCCGCGCCTTGTTGCCATTGGCAACTTCGAGCATCTCGCCGGTCATGTCGACGCCGTAGGCATGTCCCCCGGGGGCCACCCGGCGAGCTGCGAGCAGCACGTCGAGACCGCCGCCACTGCCCAGGTCGAGCACCGACTCGCCGGCGTGCAGCTCGGCCAGCAGCAGGGGGTTGCCGCAGCCCAGGCTGATCGAGCTGTCGAAACCGACCTGGATCAGCTCGCTGGACTCGTAGTGCTGGCCGCAGCTAATCGACTCCTCAGCGGCGGCAGGGGTGCAGCAATCGGTCCCGCAGCAGGCTTCTCCGTTGCCGAACGACTTGGCCTTGTT
>JALZAW010000233.1 GCA_030948155.1 Candidatus Dormiibacterota bacterium
CGCGCCGCAGGGCAGAGGCTCAGGGTTGACACGGAATTCGTGTAAGTCTATGCTTACGGTGCGTGCAGACTTACGAAGGTGCCGGATGGTCCGCTCTCGGCGATCACACACGACGCGCAATCTTCGAACGGCTCGCCGATCGCCCCTGCGCTGTGGCTGAGCTCGCGAGTCGGCTCCCGGTCAGCCGACCTGCCGTCTCGCAGCACCTCAAGGTCCTCAAGGACGCTGGGCTGGTCGTCGACCAATCCGCTGGCAACCGCCGCATCTACCGGATCAACCCCGACGGTCTGGCCGAGCTCCGCGCCGACCTCGACCGGTACTGGCGCAGCGCCCTTGGAGCCTACAAAGCCGCCGTGGAACAACCCCAAGAGGAGAGCTCATGACCACACCAGCAGAAGCCACGTCCATCAGCCATGAGGTCGTCGTCGAGGTGCCGATCGAGCGGGCGTTCTCGGTATTCACCGAGCGCTTCGGCAGCTTTAAGCCGCGCGAGCACAACCTGCTCAGCGTCGAGATTGCCGAGACGGTCTTCGAACCGCGTAAGGGCGGCCATGTCTATGACCGCGGCACGGACGGCAGCGAATGCCGCTGGGCGCGCGTCCTCGCTTACGAGCCTCCGGACCGGGTCGTCATCAGCTGGGACATCGACCCCCACTGGCAAATCGAAACCGACCTCGACAAAACCAGCGAAGTTGAGGTGCGATTCATCGCCGAGGCGCCGGACCGCACGCGCGTCGAGCTGGAGCATCGCAACCTCGATCGACACGGCGCCGGCTGGCAGGCAGTGCGCGGAGGAGTCGACTCCGAGGGCGGCTGGCCGCTTTATCTGCGGCGATTTGCGGACATCCTTGCCGCGTGAGTCCCGTCAAAGGACACCGACCAACGACAACCCTGGGACAAAGGTGATGGCACCGATCGTGTCGAGCATCGATATCGCCCGTCCGCAGGACGAAGTATTCGCCTACGTGACCGACCCCGCCAGGTTCGCCGAATGGCAGACGGGCGTGGTCGGGGGAAGCATGGAAGCCGACAAGACCCCGAGTGTGGGCTCAAAGTGTCTAACGACGCGTCGCATCGGCGGTGCCGAACGGGAAGTGACGTCGGAGATTACGACGCTCGACCCGCCAACGAGGTGGGCCATTCATGGTATCGACGGACCGATCAGGGCGACAGTCAACGTCACCGTCCGGCCCGACAACGGGACCGCACAGTCGCGCGTCATGATCGAGGTCGACTTCGAGGGACACGGCATCGGCAAGCTACTCGTGCCGCTCGTCGTCCGCAGGCAAGCCCGCAAGGAGATGCCATCGAATTGCCTGAGGCTCAAGCAACGTCTCGAAGCGACACCCGGCCACTGACTACCAAGAGCCACAGCTGGTCATCTCAGTCGCCCCCTGGGTGTATCGGTGACCGGGGTGCAGCCAGCCACGCTGGCCGCAAGCCGAGCTATCGTCAACACGTGTCTAGGGGGCCTCTCCGTCCCGCCGGTCGATGCTTGCCACTGAGGGAACCCGCCATGGTCCGGCGCCCGGTTGGCGCGTACCATCGCCCGAAGAACACCTTCGCAGGCGTGGGCAAGGCCGAGAGATTCCGCGGTCTTCTGCGTCAGGACGACCATCGACAATTTCGCGGCCCCCCATGCGCAGGACGTCACCTACACCGCTGGTGTAGCGGCGGCTGACGCATCCGAGGACCGGCGGCGGCTGATCCTCGTGCCCGCCGCACGTCCCACGCCGGTGGACCTGCCATCACCGGCCTGCTGGTCTTGCGAAGCGATGGGGAATTGGCGAGAGGGCTAAAGGGGTAGGAAGACGGCGTGGACCCACACTGGTGGATTAGGAGGCGGCAGGGCGGAAAGACCCCGCAGAGCGGGATCACCGGCCCGGCCGACATCCCGGAGCCCGAGCCCGAGAACCAGCCCCGCGACTTTCGCAGCCGCGTGCAGAGCGCCCGCAGGGCGGCGGCCGGCACGCTGGCTTCGCTGCCGCGCGTCCTCCGGCTTGTCTGGCAGGCAAGTCCCGCGCTGACCATTGGGTTGGCCATCGCCACGGTGTTCAGCGGCTTCATCCCCGTCGCCACCGCGTACACGGCCAAGCTGCTGATAAACGCTGTCGTGGAGGGAATCAAGGTGCGGGCGCTGCACGCACCCGACCAGGCGAGCCTGAGCCTGGGTTTGATCGAGCTGCCGGTCACTACCACGCTCATAGTCATCGGTGAGCTCGCCATCCTCCAGTTCCTGATCTATGCCGTGAGCTCGGTCCTCAGCACTCTGCGCAACATCACGCAGCAACTGCTGCAGGAGAAGGTTTCCTTGACCATCCAGTCGATGGTCATGGACCACGCCGGCCAACTGGACCTCCAATTCTTTGAGGACTCCGCCTCCTACGACCTTCTCCGGCAGGCACAGCAGGAGGCCGCGATGCGGCCGGTGGTCATGATATCGACAGCCTTCGGACTCATCCAGACCGCCATCACCTTCGCGACGATGGTCGTGGCCCTGCTCAAGCTGAGCCCGCTACTGGCTCTCGTCGCACTGATCTCGCCGATCCCGCAGTTCATCTCCGACACCCGTTACGGCTGGCGGGGTTACAACGTCGCCCGCTGGGCGTCGCCCATCCGGCGGCGCATGGTCTACCTGACCAGCCTGGTGACCACCGACACCTTCGCCAAGGAGGTGAAGCTGTTCGGTCTGGGCGGCTACTTCCTGCAGCGCTTTCGACTCCTGGCCAACAGCTACTACGCCAGACAGCGCAGGCTGGTGACCAGCCGCTACGTGGTCGGCAGCCTCTGGGGCCTGATCTCCATCCTGGCCGGTTCAGCCACCTACCTCTACGTAGCCGTCCAGGCGGTGGCAGGCCGTCTGACCCTGGGTGATTTGACGTTCTTCACCCAGGCCGCCTCCTCGGTCCAGACCTCAATCCAAGGTCTGATGAGCGGTTTCTCCTCGATGTATGAGAACAACCTCTACCTGAACAACCTCTACAAGCTGCTGGAAACGCCGACGAGCATCCAGCGGCCCTTGGAGCCCCGGCAGCTGCCGCGTCCCGTCAGAGGCGAGATCGTCTTCGAACACGTCTCCTTCGCCTACCCCGGCTCCGGCGCGCAGGCCCTGACCGACCTCAGCTTCCGAATAGCGCCGGGCGAGACAGTGGCCGTCGTCGGTCGCAACGGCGCCGGCAAGTCCACGCTGATCAAGCTTCTCTGCCGGCTCTATGATCCCAGCGGGGGCAGGATCCGGCTGGACGGCATCGACATCCGCGAGCTCGACCCTGACGAGCTCCGGGAGACTATCGGCGCCATGTTCCAGGATTACGTGACCTATCAGGCGACCGCCGGCGAGAACATCGGGCTCGGCGACCTGCCGGGCCTCGAGGACAGGCTCAAGATCCAGCAGTCCGCTCGGAAGGCGGGTGCCGCCAAGCTGCTGGAGGAGCTGCCGGACGGCTACGACACGCCTCTGGGCAAGTGGTTCGATGATGGCGCCAACCTCTCCGGTGGGGAATGGCAGAAGGTCGCCCTGGGCCGCGCCTTCATGCGCGAAGTGCCCATCCTGGTCCTGGACGAGCCCACGTCCGCCCTTGACGCCCAGGCTGAGTACGAGCTCTTCGCGCGTCTTCGTCGCCTCAGCGAAGGCCGGAGCGCGCTCTACATCTCCCACCGCTTCTCAACCGTGCGGCAGGCGGATCGCATCCTATTCCTGGAGCAGGGCCGGTTGGTCGAGGAGGGCACTCACGCCGAGCTCATGAGCCTCAACGGCCGCTACGCCAAACTGTTCAACATGCAGGCCTCGGCCTATACCGACGACATCCCGGCATTGAATCCCGAGGAGGCGCTGTCCTGAGGGGCGCTGCGGCGACTGTCTACGAGCAGGCGGGGGGCGAGCGCACCTTCACCCTGATAGTCGAAAGGTTCTACTCAGAGGTCGCCAATGACCCGGTGCTGCGTCCCCTCTACGGCGCAGATGAGGAGCACCTCTGGCGGGCGGCTGAGCACCTGCGCCTATTCCTGATCCAGTACTGGGGAGGTCCAACCTGGTACAGCGACCAACGCGGCCATCCTCGGCTCCGCATGCGCCACGCGCCGTTTTCGATCGGCCACGCCGAGCGTGAAGCCTGGCTCCGACACATGACGGCGGCGGTTGGGTCGGTGGATCTCCAGCCCCAGATCCGGGACGCCTTCGTGGAATACTTCGAGAGCGCCGCCCTGGCCATGATGAACCGAGCCGACCCCTTCGCGGGCCGCCCCTGACTGGTCGGCTCATCTCTAGAATGGCGCCCTAGTGGCCTACATCATCACCCAACCCTGCATCTCGGTCAAGGATGCCTCTTGCGTCGAGGTCTGTCCTGTCGACTGCATCCACACCGACGATGACTCGGAGATGTACTTCATCGACCCTGACGAGTGCATCGACTGCGGCGCTTGCGTCGACCCCTGCCCCGTCGATGCGATCTTTCCCGAGGACGAGGTGCCGTCGGAGTGGGTTTCCTTCATCAAGATCAACGCCGACTACTTCAACAAGTAGGAGCTCGGTGGCGCGCCATCCGGTGACCCTCATCCCTGGCGACGGCGTCGGCCCCGAGATCTGCGAGGCGAGCACCCGAGTGCTGGAGGCGACGGGAGTCGAGTTTGACTGGGATGTTCAGCAGGCCGGCGAGAACGTGATGGCACTGCACGGCACCCCTCTGCCCAAGCACGTGCTCGATTCCATCCGCCGCACCGGGGTCGCTCTCAAGGGTCCCATCACCACTCCCGTCGGAACCGGGTTCCGGAGCGTCAACGTGGCCCTGAGGCAGGAACTCGAGCTCTACGCCTGCGTGAGACCGATCAAAGCCTACGAGGGCGCCCGCAACCTACGCGACGACCTTGAC
>JALZAW010000012.1 GCA_030948155.1 Candidatus Dormiibacterota bacterium
GCTCGACGCCGTGGGAGACGCCCACGTAGCCGACGTGTCCGCCCGGGCGGGCGGAGCCGATGGCCTGCGTCATTGCCTCCTGCGTGCCGACCGCCTCGACGACCGAGTGCGCACCGAGTCCGTTCGTGAGGTCCTTGATCTTGGCCACCCCGTCGTCGCCGCGCTCTTCGACGATGTCGGTCGCACCGTACTCGCGGGCCAACTGCTGTCGCGACTCGTGGCGGCTCATGGCGATTATCCGTTCCGCGCCGAGCTGCTTGGCGGCCAGCACCGCGAGCAGACCAACCGCGCCGTCGCCGACTACGGCGACGGTCTTGCCGGGGCCGGCCTCGGCGGCCACGGCGCCGAACCAGCCGGTGCCGAGCACGTCGGAAGCGGCGAGGAAGCTCGGGAGGAGGTCGTCGTCGGGCACCTCCGGAGTGGCGACAAGGGTGCCATCGGCCAGCGGCACACGCAGGCGCTCCGCCTGGGCGCCGCCCGGTGCGCCCGGTTCGCGGTGGATGCAGGAGGTCTGGTAACCCGCCTGGCAGATCTCACAAGTGTTGTCGGAGGCGAAGAATGTCCCGATCACGAACTGGCCAGGCTTGATGGTGGTGACCGCGCCGCCGACCTCCTCCACGATCCCGGCGTACTCATGACCCATCGGGGTCGGTTCGTCGATCGGGTCGGCGCCTCGATAGGGCCAAAGGTCCGACCCGCAGATGCAGCTCGCGGGCAGGCGGAGGATCGCGTCGGTCGGCGCGAGGATCTTCGGGTCGGGGCGCTCCTCGACTCGGACGTCACCGGGGGCGTACATGACAGCAACGCGCATCACGGTCTCCTTGACCCTGTACTCATCAAGAGCGGTTGGTTTAGCCGCCGGCCATGCCGGTGCCGCGTCGAGAGCGCCGAGCACTCGGAGGTAGGATCAGTCCGGGCTGGCCGCGGGCATAGCTGTAGTAAATCGTCATCTCGCACTGTGAGGAAGTCTCTACTGAAAGATGTACTGACAGGGCATCCCACCAGCACGGTCCGGGTCGTAGTGTGTTGACGTGGACAACCGTGCCGAGGTCCGCGAGTTCCTCATCTCGCGGCGAGCCAAGATCGCCCCCCAGCAGGCAGGCTTGCCCGACGTGGGCACGCGCCGCGTCCCCGGGCTGCGCCGGGGCGAGGTCGCCGCGCTCGCCGGCGTCAGCATCGAGTACTACTCCAAGCTCGAACGCGGCACCCTTGCCGGTGTCTCCGCCTCCGTCCTCGACGCGATCGCGCGCGCCCTCCAGCTCGACGACGCCGAACGGGAGCACCTGTTCAACCTGTCCCGTGCCGCCGACGGGACCAGCGCCATCATGCGGCCACGCCACCCGGCCACAAAGCAGTGGACCCCACGGCCCAGCCTGCAATGGACCCTGGACGCCGTCACCCACGGTGCAGCCTTCGTCCGCAACGGGCGGATGGACCTGCTCGCGGCCAACCACCTCGCGCGGGCGCTCTACGCCGAGCTGTACAACGACCCGCGCAGGCCACCGAACTTCGCCCGGTTCGCCTTCCTCGACAGCGCGTCCCACCAGTTCTACCCGGACTGGGACTGGGCCGCCGACATCTGCGTTGCAATCCTGCGCACCGAAGCCGGTCGAGATCCGCATGACAAAGACCTCCAAGACCTCGTCGGCGAACTCTCCACCCGCAGCGACGAATTCCGACGCCGGTGGGGCTTCCACAACGTCCGCGACCACGGGACCGGCGTCAAGACCTTTCACCACCACGTCGTCGGCGACCTCACCCTCGCCTACGAAGGTCTTGAGATGGCCGCGGAACCGGGACTCACCCTCACCGTATACGCCGCGGAACCAGGCTCACCGTCTGAGGAGGCACTGGCTCTCCTGGCGTCTTGGGCAGCGGCACACGACATCGACACCACAGCCGAACCGGTGGAGGCCCTGCTAATGCGTGGAGGATTCCTTGGCGGATCAGCTGCTGGACGAGTGGGCGTCCTGCCCCTAAATGCACCAAGAAACACGGTGTCAGTTCCGGAGACGCTGCAGGGCGACGTAGCTCCTGACTCCCTCCCAAAGCGGCCTTGAATAATGGCTCTTGCCAGTAGCTGAAGCTGGTGTGACGAGATCAGTTAGGGGGCACCTGGAAGAGTAGGTTGGCGAGCGTGGCTGCTCAGCCCAAGGCCTTACAGAGCCCATTGGTCGCACCACATCTATTGAGTAATGTGACTGTGAACGCCGCGTTGCCGGCGAGAACGCGGCGGGCGGGTGCCGCGAGTTTGCGGTCTCGCTCGGTACACAGGTGGTCAAGGTCTTGGACCTCGCTGTCTCCCGCACCGGCCTGCGGGACGAGGAGGCGCGTCGGGCGGGCTTCGAGCCGCTGACCGTCGAGAGCCAGGTCTGGGACCACAAGGTCTATTACCCCGGGGCTCACCAGCTCACCATGCGGGTGACCGGCGATCGAAACTCCGACCGAATTCTGGGCGCAGCAATCGTGGGCTATCACCAGGGCCAGATCGCCAAGCGGATTGGTATCTTCGCCGCCGCCCTCTACGAACACCTGACGGTGGATGAGATCAACGATCTGGACCTGAGCTACACACCGCCCTTCAGCGCGCCGTGGGATCCGGTCCAGGTTGCTGTCCAAGAATGGCTGCTCCGAACATGACTTTTGCTAGCTCGTCCGCCCCAATTGTTTATGCGTCGACCCCAGCCGCGTCTAGCCGGGACTGGATGCGGCAACCGGTGTGAACCGTTTAAGTGGTTGCCTCGGGACGGAGGAAGACAATGCTGTGTGGTTGCGCTACACAACAGCGGACTTGTCAGCAAACCGCTCCTTTCAAGTTCAAACCGTGCCGTGGAAGGCCGCCGAGGAAGAGCGCAACCTTGCCAAGGTTGAGGTAGCGGGTTCGAAGCCCGTCTCCCGCTCCAATCCCTTTCGCGAGTTCAGTAGCGAGATCGAGATGGGACCGAGTAACCCCCATCGCGGTTCGCCGCTACTTACTCGACCCTTCCAGCTATCTCTCATCTAACGATCCCTTCCCCGTGGGTGTAGCTGCTAAAGGTGTGGTGGGACGAAAGGCCGGACTGCGTGCGTCGCGCCCAAGTGACCGTGACCACTCCGGTTACCCCGTCCGACGACCAGCCCAACAACCCGCCGGGAGAGACGCGGCAGGAGTCCGGCCGCTTCAAAGCGCTCCGCTCCCACTACCTGTTCGAGTCGCGCTTTCTGCCGACTGGGCGAGGAAGGTGCCATCAGAGGGCGGCGTGGAAGGCGGAATCGGCCTGCTCGCGCGATCCCCGATCCGGACATCAGGGTGGTCTGGTTTAGCCACTTAGCCAGATCCCTTCCGCCTTCATTGGTCTGAGAGCCATGGACACTGCGCCCGGCCAATGGTTCGATGGCGAGAGAGCAGAGGGCGTGAGAGTCGATGTAGGTGGAGAGAACGAATTCGAGGAGGGAGTAGTCCGGCTCGTGGAGGTGGGCCGCCGGTCGATCGGAATAGTTCGCTGGCGAGGTGCCGTCCATGCCCTTCGGAATTTCTGTCCACACCAAGGCGCGCCGGCCTGCCGTGGCCTGCTGCGGCCGCTCCTCAAGCCCGACTCTGCCGTCGGCGGGATCGCGCTCGACGAGGAGCGCTTGGTGCTTTCCTGCCCGTGGCACGGGTGGGAGTTCGACGTGGCGACCGGTCAGTCTCTCTGGGACGACACGTGCAAGCTCGGCAAGTACCGAGCCGCGGTTGAGAGCGGCCGCGTGCTGATCGAGATCGGAGGCCGCCATGGCTTTCCTTCCAGGGAGGTGCAGAACTAGATGTACACAGGCGTCCTGATCGACAGTGACGTGCACCACAACTGGGTAAGCGATGACGAGCTCGTGTCGTACCTCCCGAGGCGATGGCGGGAATTCGCACGGGGCAACGGGCGCGAGAAGCCGTCGCTGGAGCCTGCGATCATGTCCTATCCGCATCCTCACGGCGTCAACAAACGGCTCGACACCTACGGGCCGGCCGGTCAGCGCCCCGGGTCTCACTACGAGACGATGCGAGACCAGTTGCTGGATCCTTTCAACGTCGAGCGGGCCATTCTGTCCTACGACATCGGCGGCAACGCCGGCCTCTGGAATCCGTACCTTGCGGCGGAAGTGGTGCGCGCAGCCAACGATTGGTCAATCGACCACTGGCTGTCGCGAAGAGACCCACGTCTCTATGGCGCCGTTCTCATACCGATGCAGGTTCCGGACGAGGCGGCCAGAGAGATTCGACGAGTTGGGAGCCATTCCCGGATGGCGGAGGTGCTCATCGTCGCCAACGCGCTCGGCCGGCCCTTCGGACACCCCGTCTACGACCCCATCTTCAAGGCGGCGTCCGAGCTCGGACTACCGGTGGCCATACACGCCGGCACGGACCTCCTGGGTGCCGCTCACACTGCCGCCGGCGGCGTGCCCGCCAACCGCCTCGAGTTCCACACTCTGGCGCCTCAAGGAATCGTGCACGCGGTCACCAGCCTGATTTCGCACGGCACCTTCGAGAAGTTCCGTGATCTCAAGGTGCTCATCGTCGAGATCGGCGTCACCTGGGTTCCCTGGTTGATCTGGGGGCTGGACGCTCACTACGAGATCCTCCGCGCGGAGAGCCCGTTGGTGAAGCGAAGGCCCAGCGAGTACTTCAGGGAGCACGTCCGCCTGACGACTCAGCCCTTGGAGATCAGCCCGCAGCCGGAGCAGCTGGTTGAGCTCCTGCAGGCGTTTGGAGGGATGGAGGACGTCCTCTGCTTCGCCACCGACTATCCACACTGGGACGCCGACGACCCACTCTACATAGCGGGCAAGCTTCCAAGCTCGTGGCACTCCAAGATCTTCTATGAGAACGCCCGCGTCCTGTACGGATGGAGCGACCTTCCTTCACGTGCTCCGATCGCGCCACAGGCGCGACCCGCGGTGCAGGCCTGACCGGGGTCCTGGAGAGGTGGAGCGAAGAACGCTGCTGTGCGCGGTCGGCGACGTTCTCATCGATGAGGACGATCCCGAGCATGGCTTTTCGCGAGTAGCGCCACTGCTGAACGCGGCCGACGTCGTGTTCGGCAACTGTGAGGGCGTCTACACGGACCGGCAGGAGCAGGCTCCCAGCGCAGGCATTGCGGTCATCTCGCCATCTCACAATATCGCCGGTCTGGGCCGCGCCGGCTTCGACGTAATGTCGTGCGCCAACAACCACATCGTCGACGGTGGCCACGGCGCCCTTGCAGAGACGCTCCGGGGCCTCCGAAACCAGGGCATCGAGCCCGTGGGAGCAGGCCGCAACATCGCCGAGGCCCGGAGGCCTGCACGGCTGGCGCGCGGCGGTCAGCGGCTGGCCTTCCTGGCCTACTCATCGTTTTTTCCGGCCGGCTACGAGGCTCGCGAGAATGTGCCCGGACTTGCGCCGGTGCGATTCCATAACCACTACTTCCTCGGCGAGGGGGAGGTGCAGAACAGTCCGGCGGCAATCCCCGAGGTGTTGGTGGTGCCCGACCCCAGCGACAGATCGGCCCTCGTCGACGACATCCGGCGGGCTGCCTCTGAGGCAGACGCGGTAGTGGTCAGCTTTCACTGGGGCGAGGGGCTCAGGCCGGTTGTCGTCTTCGAGTACGAACGCGAGACGGCGCGCCTGGCCATCGACGCCGGAGCCTGCGCCGTGCTCTGCCACCACCACCACATCGTGAGAGGGGTGGATCTCTATCGGGGCCGGCCCATCTTCCATGGCCTCGGGCACTTCGTCTTCGAGATCAGGCACATCGAGCGGCTGCTCCCGGAATCGACGATGCGGGCGATGGCTGGCAGCAGTCACGAGTACGCACTCGGGCCCCGCGAGGACTACCCGCTCCTGCCCATGCACCCCGAGACGCGCATGACCATGATCGCCACCTGCGAGATCGTAGACGGCGAGGTGGCGTCGGCCGGCGTCCTTCCCTGCTACATCGAGCCGGACGGGATGGTGACGCCGCTGCGGCCTGACACCGTGCGGGGAGCCCAGGTGGCGGAGTACCTGGAGCGGATAGGCGTCGAGGCCGAGCTGGGGGCACGCCTGCTGCGCGATGACGGGTTCCAGCTCGGCGGACATCCGCTGCTGCGCGTCGCGGCTGCGCGTTCCGCGGACCTTCAGCCGGCATGACAGAACACGCCCCCGGCACTCGTTCGACTGGCGCAACGACCGGAGTAATCGACGCCTATGTCCGGCACACCTGGAGCTCGCCGGCCGAGCTCGTCGAGTACCTGCCACGAGCCTGGCGTGAGTATCTCGGCCGGCCCGACTCGCTCCCCGCAGGCGGGGGAATGATGAACCCATTTCCGACCGAGTCCTATCGAAATCCGCGCGGGGAGAAGGCTCACTGGACCTATCCGGCAGACGGTCGGACGCCAGGATCGGACCGTGAGACCCTGCAGCGGCAAGTGCTCGAGAAGGGACCGGTCGCCCGGGCCGTCCTGTCCTTCGACGTCGGGGCGTTGATCCCGGCGCACACAAACCACTATCTGGCGTTGGAGTTGACTCGGGCGGCCAACGCCTGGACGTTGGAGCGCTGGCTGGGCGGACAGGAAGACCGGTTCTACGGGCTTCTACTCGCCGCCAACCACCTGCCTGAGGAGGCGGCGGCCGACATCCGCAGGTACGGCTCCCATTCTCGAGTGGTCGGCGTGTTGCTGGGCGGCAATGGCATCGGCAAGCCCTTCGGTCATCCCTTGTACCACGGCCTGTACGCCGCCGCCGCCGAGATGGGCCTGCCTCTGGTGCTCACGGCCGGGGGCGATGCGAGCCCGGACACCTTGACCCACCCCAGCGGCGGCGGCCTGCCCAGCACCTACGCCGAGTACAGTGTCCTTGCGGCACAGGCGATCATGACGCACCTGGTGAGCCTGGTGGCTCAGGGGGTGTTCGAGCTCTACCCAGGCCTGCGTGTGCTGGTGACCGGAGCCGGCGCCTCCTGGCTTCCGGGTCTGATCTGGCGATACGACACGGAGTACAAGACGCTGCGGCGCGAGGTCCCCTGGATGACGGATCTGCCCAGTCGGTACTTCACGCGGCATGTCCGTGTCTGTACCTACCCGCTCCACCTGGATCGGGAAGGTGGGACTGTCGCGAGGCTGCTCGGTTCGCTGGCGGGCGTCGAAGACCTTCTCTGTTACGGCAGCGGATATCCGAACTGGGACTGCGAATCCCCTGCGGAAGTTGCGAAAGGGCTCCCCGCGGAATGGGCCGCGAGGGTGTTCTTCGAGAATGCGGATGGTTTCTTCCGCTGGGCGCCCACGACCCTTCAACCGCACCCGCGGGTGGCGGGCGTTGGGCAGATGGTGGCCGGCGAAGGAGGGCGCGGCGGTGCTTGACGTGAACTGGAAGCGCGGTTTGCGCGACGAGGTGTCCATCGACCGCGTGATGGAGGTGACGGGGCGCCTGGCCTCCTGGGTCAGGCTCTCCGGCTCGCCGGCTGAGCTCGAGGCATTCGAGTACTTGCGTGGAGTCCTCGAGGGTGCGGGCCTGCCGACTGAACTGATCTTCCATGACGCCTACATAAGCCTGCCGGGCCGCGCCTGGGTCGTCTGCGGCGGCGAGTCCTATCCGGCGATTACCCATTCGTTCTCCGCAGCCACCTCGAGCGACGGCGTCGAAGCGCCGGTCGAAGACCTCGGACGGAGTGGAAGCCCAGGGCCAGGATCGATCGAGGGCAAGATCGCCCTCCAGGACGGTCTGGCGATGGCCGGTCAGGTGAGGACCACCGAGACCGCGGGAGCCGCGGGGCAGATCTACGTGAACGGCGCCCTGACCTACGAGATGATCGTGTCGAGCGTCTGGGGCAGCCCTGGCGAGCGTGAGCGCGATCTCTATCCCCGGACGCCGATAGTCTCCGTCACCGGGGAAGTCGGCCACCGGCTGCGAGAGAGACTGGCGGCTGGCGACCGGCACGTCCGGCTCGTCTCAGAGGTGGCCACCGGGTGGCGGAAGACGCCGTTGCTCGTGGCCGACGTCCGCTCCGCTCGCAGCCAGGACTTCGTCCTCTTCAGCGGGCATCTGGACTCCTGGCACTTCGGCGCCATGGACAACGCCGGCGCCAACGCCACCATGGTGGAGGCGGGAAGGATTTTCGCCTCGGTCCGTGATCGGCTGCAGCGTGGCCTCCGGCTCGCGTTCTGGTCAGGCCACTCCCACGGCCGCTACTCGGGCTCCGCCTGGTACGCGGACAACATGTGGCGGCAGCTCCGCGAGCACTGTGTGGCGCACGTGAATATCGATTCCGTGGGCGGGAAGGGAGCCACGGTCCTCACCGAAGCGATCGCCATGGCCTCGACTCGGGGGCTGGGCGGGGAGGCGATCCGGGAGCTGTCAGGTCAGGAGTTCGAGGGCAGCCGCGTGGGTCGCGCCGGTGACCAGTCCTTCGTCGGGCTCGGCGTGCCCTCGCTCTGGATGGGCTTGTCGGAACAGCCTCCCTCGGACCACGTCACGGCCAGGGCCTTCGCGGGAGCGGTGGGGTCTCCCCGGTCGGGTGGTCTGGGATGGTGGTGGCACACGATCGAAGACACGGTCGACAAGCTGGATCCGGAGTTCCTGCTGCGTGACGCGAGGATCTACGTTCAGACGCTGGGCCGTATGCTCCTCGAACCACTGCTGCCGCTCGACTTGGTGGCCGAGGCGGGGGAGAGCAGGGCGGTGGTCTGTGAGCTGGCGGAACTGAGCACCGCCCAGGTCGACCTCTCCTCTCTCTGTGGGCTTGCGGACGAGGCGGTCGCCGCCGCACAGCGCCTCCAGAACTGGCGAGACGAGCGCCGGGAGTCTCCGCCGCCAGAGGCAGCGGCCGCGATCTTCAACCAGGGTGCGAAGGAACTCCTGCGAGGCCTGATCGGGCCGTTCTACAGTGCCTCGGGCCCGTTTCAACAGGACCTCGCCGGAGCCGTCCCGCCCTTGCCGCAGCTGCAGCCGCTCCGCACGCTTGCGGCGGCGAACCCGTCGAGTGATGAGGCCCGGGTGCTGCGGGTGGACCTGGTCAGGGCGCGCAACCGCGTGGAGGACGCTCTCGCCCGGGGTGTCGAGGCAGCCCGGCTTGCGCTGGAGCGACTCGAATGAGCGGCCGCTTGGGGGGACGCTCGGCGTTCGTGACAGGCGCCGCGGGCGGCCTGGGCCAAGGCATAGTAAGCCTTTTTCTAGCCGAGGGCGCGAGCGTCGCCTCCGCGGACCTTCAGGATGTCCCTGAGCAGCGGACGGCCGGCGGCGCAGCTGGCCGCGAGATCGGCATCCAGCTCGACGTGCGGGACGGCCGCGCGGTCGAAGCTGCGATAGATGAAGCGTGGACGGCGTTCGGATCGCTGGGGATCCTCGTCAACTGTGCCGGCGTCTACCCGAGCTCGCCTGTGCTGGATATGTCAGAGGAGGCCTGGGACACCGTGCTGGACGTCAACCTGAAAGGGCCATTCCTGTGCTCGCGAGCGGTCGCGAGGCGCTGGGTCAGGGATGGAACGCAGGGCCACATCGTCAACATCACCTCGGGAGCCGCCTTGCGCGCCAGGCCGGGTGCCGCCCACTACTGCACGTCGAAGGCCGGGCTGGAGATGCTTACTCGTGCCTTCGCCCTGGAGCTGGCTCCGCACAGGATTCACGTGAACGCGGTTTCGCCGGGTTTCTTCGACGTCTCAGCGGGCGCCCAGCGCCCCTCCCGAGAGTACGCCGAGGCGCTCGTCAGAACCATTCCGTGGGGCGAGGGCGGCCGACCTCAGGACATAGCGGAGGCGGTGCTCTTCCTGTGCACGGAGGCCGCCTCCTACATCACGGGGGCGAGCCTGCGGGTGGACGGCGGGTATTCGACCGGCACCAACGCCCTGCCGCTGATCGACGGGGGCTATGAGAAAGACCTCGATGCAGCAGCCGCAGCAGGGGGAGGAGCGGAATGAGGTTCACGATCGTGGGAGCGGGGGCAATCGGAGGTACGGTCGGCGCCTACATGTCGAGGGGTGGCGAGGACGTGGAGCTGGTCGACCAGGCCGCCGACCACGTGGAGGCCATGCGCGGTCGGGGCCTCAGCATCCGGGGCTTCGAGGAAAACTTCGTGACACCTGTTCGGGCGCTCCATCCAGCCGAGGTGAGAGGGCCACTCCAGGTCGTCCTGCTGGCAGTGAAGGCGCAACACACGAGACAGGCGGTCGAGTGGATGCTTCCGCTGCTGGGGACGGATTCCGCGATCGTCTCCTTGCAGAACGGGCTGTGCGAGGAGATCATCGCCGACGTCGCCGGCTGGGAAAGGACCGTCGGTGCTTTCGTCAACTTCAACGCCGACTACCTGGAGCCCGGACTCATTCACCTCGGCGGACCGGGAGCCTTTTGCATCGGGGAGCGTGAGGGCAGGGTCAGTGACCGTGTCGACGAGATCGCGCACGCCATGCGCCATTTCATGCCGGTGAATCGCACCGACAACATTGCCGGCTACCTCTGGGCGAAGCTCGGCTGGGCGGCCGTCCTCTATGCGACCGCCCTCGTGGACGAGCCGATGGCGGACGTCATCGACCGCAACCGGCCCCTGATGGTGGAGCTGGCTTGTGAGACGTATGAGGTTGCCGGGCGGGAGGGCGTGCGCCTGGAGTCCTTCGACGGGGTGGAACCCGATCTCTTCTATCCCCGCGAGCGGCAGGACTGGCAGGCCATCGACGCGGCCCTGTCTCGCGCAGGGGCCCTGATGCGCCGGAGTGAGAAACAGAAGACCGGGGTCTGGCGAGACCTGGCGGTCCGCAGGCGTAAGACCGAGGTCGACTTCCACCTCGGTGCCGCGGTCCAGGTGGGAAACCGGCACGGCGCCGCGATGCCTCTTACCAGCAAGGTGGTCTCGATGATCCACGAGATTGAGGACGGCCGGCGATCGATGGCTGGCTCCAATATCGACGAGCTGGACTCCATCCGCCAGGCCCGAGCCGCGCCTGCCTGACCGATTCACGTCTGCCGTACGCGCCGGCGGGATGGTCCGAGACCTGTCCGCCATAGTCTCGCGGGAATCGCGCTGGCACGACGAGGCCGGGCAAGACGCTTCCGGGCAAACGGGGTGGAGACAGCTATTCTGGGGGAGGTCCCGTAGTCACAGGTCAAGAGCCTGGGTGGGAGACGGTTTCGAGATTGGAGGAGGCGGGCGTGACGGGCGTTGGGATAGCACATACCTGTCTCGGCCCCGAGGGCCGTTGGTCTCCTGCCGGGGCCGCGATCACGTGAAGGCTTTCCCTCCGGCGGAATCTCACGAGACTCCGCAGGCGGAGCGGCTGTCGAGACTTATGGAGGTCAGCCGAGCCCTCAATTCTCAGCTCGACCTGCGCACCATCATCCGGCAGATCCTCCAGGCTGCGATACAGGTGATCCCGGCCGCCGACTCGGGAACGCTGTACATCTACGAGGCCGACGCCGAGCGACTGGTCGTGTACGACGCCGTTGGCCTGGGGCCTGAGATGTACGGTGTGGAACTACGGCCCGGAGAGGGCATGACCGGACGGGCATTTGCCACTCGGCTCCCGTACCTCTACGCGGACGAGACGGCCGTGCTGCGGCACATGAGCGACGGCGGGGACGAGAATCTTCGGAAGTATGCCGCTGCCACGGGCGGCCTCGGTCCGCCCAAGAGCGCGATGACGGCGCCCATGATCTACAAGGGTGATCCCGTCGGCGTCCTGATCGTCGACAACCTGCGCCAGCCCGGCATCTTCCAGCCCTTCGATCTGGATGTGCTCGACTCCCTGGCTCAGTCCGCGGCTCTGGCCCTCGTCAACGCCCGGTTGTTCGAGGCTGAGCGCGAGGCTCGCGGAAAGGTCGAGATAGTGAACCGGGAGCTCACATTGCAGCGGGACCAGCTGCAGCGGCAGCTGAGCGTCCGCAGCTTCATCGGGGAGATGGTGCGGAGTGACTTCTCAGTCCAATCCGCTGCCAGCCGGCTGGCCGAGATCTGCCGCAGCCACGTCTGGGTGCTCGATCCCTTCTATCTGGTCACCGCCTCTGAGCCGCGGGTCCCCAGGAACGCGATCCATGAGCTCAAGGGGCCGAACAAAGAGCTCATGCTGCGGGAGCTCCAGCTCACGATGCGAACACGCGCGATCCGGCAGGTCTCGCTGGAGACCGGGACGAACCTCCTGATCGCGCCGGTCTGCCCGGGGCCCGAGGTGGACGGCTTCGTGGTGGTTCAGCTCCCCGGACGGCTCCCCGATTCCGTGGACGAGACCGCCATCGATTCGGCCAGCCTGGTCATCGCCATGCGGCACCTACGTGACCGAGCGCAAGATGAGTCAGAGGTGCGGAGCCGTGGCAACATGCTCCAGCAGCTCCTGGAGGGCGAATCACCTCGCGCGGCCGCGGTCCTCAAGCATCTGCGTCCGCCCCTCTGCCTGGTGGTGGGCCGCATCCAGAACGTGCAGGGGTCCGACAGCCTGGAACAGCCCGACGACGCCGCCGTGGGCCACCTCCAATCGATCGTCCGCGCCAGCGAGCCGTGGGCGGTGGTAACCATCTTTCGGCATCACGTTGCGATTCTGTTCTCACTCTCGGACGGCCGGGACGTGAGCACGCTGGTCAGGTCGATGAACTCGCTGGACGAGCGGTTCCGTGAGATGGATGCCGGCTGGGAGACCGCCTTTGCCATCTCCGAGCCATTCGAAGACCTGGGCCTGGTCAGCGTGGCGTTCCACGAGGGACGGCTTTCCATAGCCGCACGCAGGCAGCTCGGGCTGACCGCCCGCGTGTTCCCGGTGAGCGGCCTGCGCGCATACCGTCTCCTCCTGCGCACCGCCTCGGACGACGACGTACTGGAGATTTGTCGCCAGACGCTCGCCGCGGTGCGCAGGCACGAAGCCGAACGCGGCGGGGCGCTGCTCAGCACCTATCGCTCCTATGTGGCCAACTCCGGCAGCCTCAAGGCCACCGCGAGAGTGCTCGGCGTTCATCCCCATACGGTGCAGTACAGGCTGGAGCGGCTGCAGGCGCTTTCGGGGCTGAACCTGAAGCGCTTCGAGGACAGGCTGACGCTGGACCTGGCCACGCGCATCCTGGAGCTGGTCGAGGAATAGAGGGAAGGGACCCTCTTGACAGCGGCCTGCCGTCTCCATCGCGGCGCGTCGCTCAGGGGGACACCGCCGCCGCCAGCGGCGGGGTTCGCTGATGCCAGTTGGTTGCCTCCTGGTAAGCCGATCCCATGCGCAGCAAGGTTCCGTCTTCGAAAGGCCGTCCGTAGAGAGTGAAGCTCACTGGCAGCCCCGCCTCGGAGAAGCCGCAGGGCACGGCGAGTGACGGTAGGCCCAGCACGTTGGCGGGACTCAACTGGTGGAGCGCGCCCGTGGAGTCCTCCGGTGCGCCACCGAAGAGGCTGGTCGAGTACCTCGACATGGGCACGGCGGTGACGATGTTGCTCGGTGCGACCAGCGCGTCCAGCCGGTGACGAGAGAAGGCGTCCCGGACAGCCTCCCGTAGAACCCGCCGGCCGCGCTGGGCGATCAGGTAGTCCGTGCCGAAGATGAGCTCGCCGAACTCCAACATGACCCGGGTGCCTGACACATAGTCGGCCGGCTTCTCGCGGAGGAGCTTGCGGTGATAGGCGCTGGTGTCGGTCGCGATGATGTTGAGAAAAATCCCCGCCACGAGCTCGAGCTCGGGGATGCTGACCTCGACCAGGCGGGCTCCGAGGTCCTCCAGCTGCCGCATCGCGCTCTCGACCGCGGCCCGGTATTCGGCAGTCACCGCCGGATAGAAGAAGTAGTCGCGCTCGACGCCAAGGCGCAGGCCGCGCACACCGTCCCCGAGTGCCGATGCGTAGTCGGGAACCGGCACGTCGATGCTCTGCGCGTCCAGGGGGTCATAGCCGGCGACCGCGTTCATCATCAGAGCGCAGTCCTCTACAGTCCTGGTCAGCGGACCTACGTGGTCGAGTGTTGCGCTCATGGGTATGACGCCGTGGCGGCTCACCCTTCCGCAGGTGGGCTTCAGTCCCACGATGCCGTTCAGGGCGGCGGGCATTCGTATCGAGCCGCCGCCATCAGTGCCGATGGCTCCGAAAGCGGAGCGAGCGGCCACCGCCACGCCGGACCCGGCGCTGGAGCCACCCGGCGAGTACTCCGGGTTCCAGGCGTTCCTGGTCGGAGGTATGTTCTGGCCGTAGGCGAACTCGTGCGTGTGGGTCTTGCCGACGATGACGGCGCCGGCCTCGCGAAGCCGGGAGACCACCGTGGCGTCGTAGCCCGGACGGAAGCCCCGCATGGTGGCCGAACCCCCTTCGGTCGGCGCATCCGTTGTGTAGCAGATGTCCTTGACCCCAACGGGGATCCCGTGAAGGGGGCCCCGCCAACCCCGCCGGTTCAGCTCCAGGTCGGCCCGGCTTGCCGCCTCAAATGCGCTCTCCCGCATGACCGAGACATAGGCGTGAAGCACCGGCTCGGTGCGCTCGATGCGGGCCAGGGTGGCGCGGGTCAGCTCGCTGGCGGATACCTTTCGCGCCGCCAGCAGGTCCGCCGCCTCTCTGATGGTCAGCTCGACGAGATCGTCCGTCATCGCGTCCACCTCGGGTCCATGGTCACGATCGGGTCGACGCCAGTCAGGTCCAGGCTCTCGAGGGGCCGAAACGCCGACCGGTAGCTGCGCAGGGCGACCGCAACAGGCTCCAGGTCCTCCTCCGGGATCTGCAGGTTGGCCGCCTCAGCCAGACGGCGCACCAACTCGACGGTAATCTCCTCACTCACGTGCCCCTCCTTCAGCCGCCTCGTCCGGGGCGGCGGCGTGGCTCTGCCGGTTGCTTTCGTCCGCCGAGCCCGAGCCGCCGACGGCTTGGGCCCCCTGGGTGGCCGGCCCTGGCGTCTCCACCAGGTGGCCAGGCGCCACCTCGACCAGTGTTCTGTGGCTCCGATAGGCCGCAAGCTCGGCCCTGAGCTGGGTCCGAAGCCGCTCTCGCTCCCGCAGCGAGGCCTGGCGCTCCCCTGCCTTGGGAGCGGATGCCAGCAGCAGTCTCGTGTACGGGTGGTGGGGATCCTCATAGACGTCTGCCATCGAGCCGGCCTCGACGATGCGGCCCTCGAACATCACCGCCACGCGGTCGCTCACGTATCGCACGACGTGCAGGTTGTGCGAGATGAAGAGGGTGGCCAGCTTCATTCGAGAGCGAAGGTCCAGAAGCAGTGCCAGGATCTCCGCCTGCACGGACACGTCCAGGGCAGAAACAATCTCGTCGGCGACGATGAAACGGGGCTCGGAGACCAGCGCCCTGGCCAGCCCGACGCGCTGCGCCTGGCCGCCCGAAAGCTGGTGGGGATACCTGCTCAGGATCTCTGGGGCCAAGCCCACGAGGTGGATCGCGTGCTGCACTCGATCCCGCCGCTCCCTCCCTGGTAGGCCGAGTGGCGCCAGATTGAAGGCCACGATCTGGCGCACCACGAGGCGCGGGTTGAGGGCGGAGTAAGGGTTCTGGAGGACGATCTGCATCTTTGGGCGCAGCGCCCGCAGCTGGCGCGATCCCAGGCCCTCGAGCCGAAGTCCTTCGAAGCTCAGGCTGCCAGAGTCAGGCTGGATCAGCCGAAGCAGCAACCTCCCCAGCGTGGACTTGCCACAGCCCGATTCGCCCACCAGTCCCAGGGTGGTGCCGGTCGCGATATCCAGGCTCACGCCGGCCACCGCCGCCACCGTGTCACCTCTCCGCCGCCCCCTGGCGGGGAAGCGTTTCACGAGGTCTCGCGCTGCGACCAGGGTGTCCATATTCAGCTGTCGGGGCCCGCGTAGAGCCAGCAGCGAACCGCCACAGACCCGGCCTGGAAGAAGGGGGGCGGGATCGAAGCCTTCCCGTGTTCGGAGGCACGGACGCAGCGGGGAGCGAACCGGCAGCCTTCAGGACGGCCACCCACGCTTGCGCTCGGGATCGGCGTCAGCCGGTCGGCCCCGCTCTTGGGAACGGCCGCGAGCAGCGCCTGGGTGTAGGGATGGCGAGGCTGCACCAGCACATCGGAAGCCGCCCCCTGCTCGACTATCTGGCCCGCGTACATCACCGCCACCGCGTCCGCCACCTGCTGCGCGACCCCGATGTCATGCGTGATGAAGAGCATGGTCATGCCCCGGGATCGCTGGAGCTCCAGCAGCAGGTCCAGTATCTCGGCCTGGATGGTGACGTCCAGCGCCGACGTCGGCTCGTCCGCAATCAGCACATCGGGCGAGGCCGCCACTGCTATCGCTATCAGGACGCGCTGCAGCATGCCGCCGCTCAGCTCGTTCGGATACATGCGCAGGACACGCTGGGCCTGCGCCACCTGGACCTCCTCGAGCAGCGTCAGCGCGCGCTCGTTCGCATCGCGGCGGCTCTTGCAGACATGGTGGTAGAGCAGCACCTCGACCAGCTGACTTGACATAGTCCGAAGCGGGTCGAAACGATCCCGCGGATTCTGGAAGATCATCGCCAGCCGCTTGCCTCTCAGCTTCCGCATGGCCTCCACAGAAAGGCTGACAATGTCCTGGCCCCGGTAGAGCACCCGACCTCCGGTGATCGCGGCCGGTGGGGAGATCAGCCTGAGGACCGAGAGAGCGGTCATCGTCTTGCCGGAGCCGGACTCGCCTATCAGGGCCAGCG
>JALZAW010000234.1 GCA_030948155.1 Candidatus Dormiibacterota bacterium
GCTCCCGCTATGCCGTGTTAGTGGGAGTAGAGGCGGCTTATGTCAGTTTTACAAGCAGTGAAAAACGCAGCCTGGCAGACCCCTCTCCGCGTCCGCCGAGGTGGTTATGAACGCAGATAGGCGACGTCGGCTACGGCGAGCGAATCGAGAGCGATACGGCTCCTCGCCGTGGTTCGAGCGTCACCAATAAAGAGCAAGAATTGCTCAGAAGGATGCGTTCGGTTAGATCCAGTTGGGTCTCGCCGGGTCACGTCCCAGAGCTCGCCGAGCTCGCGGCGTCGATCCTGCTCGTGAGTCGGCCTGGTCCCATTCGTGTGCGCAGAGTGGGGAGGCAGCGCCGACAGCGACGACTCGCAGCCGCAGCCCTGGAGTGTGACCGATGCAGGCACTTGCCGACGGTGGGCTGCCGCCAGTCCGGCGGATCTGTTAAAGAAGGCATCCAATGGACGCCGGTCACGCCCCTGCCGGAGTCACTGAGAGTACCTCCACCGCCGTTCTATCCCCGAATAGCTTCAGTGCCTACGGCCTCTGCAGGCACTGAAGTCCCCATAGTTCCGGCAGCTCTTATGGTGACTGTGGAAGATCCCGAAGAGTGCAATGGGCCTGCAGTTCGCCGCGCCTTTGGGAGCTGCTCAATGGCAGCCGTGTTGACAACGACAAGGTCGACGAATCAGTGGCGCCAGAGAGGGCCCGGCGCGGACGGTGCGCGGACGATGAGCTCTCCAACCTGGCCTCATCGCTGCCGGAGACTGCGCCGGGGGTCCAGGCCAGCGAGCGCGGCGACCTAGGAGGGGCTCAGGCTGGGTTCGGGCCGTCCTCCGGCCGGTCCTTCTGGAGGAGCTTGTCGAGGTCCTCGCGCTTGAAGCGCCTGCCCCGCACACCAGGGATCTGGTAGTAGGCCAGCCGACCGGCCGCCGAGAGGGTGTAGACGGTGTCGCGGCTGACCCTGAGGTAGGCCGCGGCCTCGTTTACGGTCAGCCATTCCGGCATTTGTGGGCAATCGTAGGCGGGCGTGGCTGATTGTCGGAAGAGGCCGACCTTGACGCCTTGACACTCCTCCGACATTCAGCCACACTGACTGACATATAGCCACGTAGAGCAATTTACCCAGGGAGGGCAGGCCTATCGACTGAGATACGGGCAGACCGGGCGGCACATCCTCCCGAGAGAAGCAAGACCCGGCGCTCGCCTGGACAGCATCACGCCGGGCCGTTCCATGAGGAACCCAACCAGCATGACCGACGGCACCCAACACATCCCGCCGGAGCTTCGCATCCTCGACGGACTGGAGGTTGCCCTCCGCGGCCTGCAGGCCAATCTCCAGCGAGCCACCCCGGTGATCGAGCGCCTACAGCAGCAGCACTCGGAGCTGACCGCCATCCTCTTCAGCCAGTTGGAGGACTGCGAGCCGGAAGAGGCGATCGCCGCGGTACTCGCCTTCAAGGCCGCCATCGAAAGGGGCCAGCAGGCGTGACCCAGCTGACCGATTGGGAGCGGAGCGCCCGAGAACGGCTGATGATCTCTGGTGCGGGTCTGGACTGGTCATGCGCCATCCATAAACGGCTGGCGGGCTGGCAGCGTCGAGGTGCGGGGAAGAAGGCCGGACAAGTCCTTGAAACCCGGCTCGCCCAATATCGCGCTCATCTTTGGGCAGCGCCAGGAACTCGGTCCCCGCGCATCTTGAGGCCTGGGCGAAGGCCTACATTGCCGGATCATTGACGCCGCTGGGAGCGGGAGGGCCGCCCTTGGCGACGATCGGCTTCGGTAGCGCCAGCCACAACACGGAAGGTGGCTGACCCGGAGTTGCTGGAGCGCGGCCGCCCGGCCTTGGCCAAGACCACGGCGGCTCGGGCCGCGAAGCGAGCGGTGTCCTTGGCGGTGAGTTAAGAGCGTGAGGCAGGACGCTAGCGGTAACGGCTAGAAGTCAGGTCAACCCTAGACCCCGGTCTTTTGCTCGTCCACGCCTTGGCAATGGCCTGAAGCCACTACCGGTGGTGGAGTCGCTTCTGCCGCGCGCAGCGGATCTCTCGCTCCGCGTCCTGGAGGACTTCTCGGACCCGTTTGAGGTGCCTGCTGACGTCGGGACACTCGGGATGGATAGCCAAGCGGCCCACTTCTCCCAGTTCGACACGGACCTGTCCGAGGCGCATCTCGATGTCGCGCAGCCTGCCGTTAATCGCAGCTGGCCCACGGAGTCCGCCCCAGCGCTCCTCCGGCTCGTTGTACGCCTGACTAGCCAAGGCGAGCCTCCTCTCGTAGCCCCCCAACAACCGTCTCTCCTAGGGATATCCGCGCCAGCTCCAATCCCATCCGGTAGGTGGCCGCGAGCTTGCAGGCAGGGGCCGCGAAGAGCAGGTCGAGGGGTGGCACCGACGTCAGCAGCCCGCGGCCTCCCCTCCTGGGTTGACCTCCATTCACCAGCCTCCCGACGCGGTCGCTCAGCACGTCGTCAGGCGTGGTGCCCACGATGTTCGAGCCTGAGCCTCCGTCTGCAGGCCCCGACCCTGCAGCCTCCTTGACACACAGCCACCAGCGCACAATCCCCAATTCCCCCTGGTGCAGAAATGTGGGTTCGCTCACCCCCGTGCAGGCCATAAGCATAGGCCTTTGTATCTCGGAGGTGCTAGATATGCCACTTACTTGCCGGCGGTGCTGCCGCGTCCCTCTCGCCGGCGAGGCCTATGGCTTCCGGACATCGTGATGCCTGGGTCCGGGTTCACTTGTGAGCAGGTCGATCGCCATGCTCCCGATGACGGCCGTTCAGGCTCTCGAACCACGAACTTGCCATGGACTCCTGCCCGGGTTTGGCGGAAGCCTCATGCTCAGCGGGTGGTGGAATTTGGGAAGGGCCAGCAGCGCAGCCTAGCTCATGGCTGGAAATCGACCTAAGGGCATGATCGAGAGCGAAGTCGATCCCAGAGCGGTGGCTCGGGCTCAGCAGCTACTCGACCATTTCCTGGCCAATCGCACCGACAGGACCCTGCAGGCCTACAGCATCGATATCGAAGAGTTCGCCCGCTTCCTGGCCCTTACGCCCGCCACCGCGATCGCCCGGCTCCTGGCCAGCGGGCCCAGCGCGGCTCGTCGGGTGGTCCTGGAGTACGCGGTCGCCCTCCGGTGGAAGGGTCGCGCCCAGGCGACCATAGACCGGCGGCTGTGCACGTTGCGTGCGCTGGTTCGGACAGCCCAGCAACTCGGCCTAGTCGGTTGGGTGGTCGAGGTGCTGGCCGAGGATCTGGTCTCGGCGGCGATGGAGGTGTCCCAACCCGTGGACAGCGAACACTACTTCTTCCCGAGGAATCCAAGCGAGATCGACCGCCTCGACGTCCAGCACTACGCCTTGAGGGAGGCGGTGGGGGCGAACTACCTGGCCCCAGTCGGAGAGCCCTCACGGGTCCTCGACGTGGGCTGTGGCACCGGGCAGTGGGGTTTCGAGGTCTGCCAGCAGCTCCCCGAGGCCCTGGTCGTCGGATTCGACCTGGTGTCCGGCAAGCTGGGTTGGCCGCCGCGATATCGACTGGTGAAGGGGAACCTCCTCAAAGGCCTGCCCTTCGCAGATGACCAGTTCGATTTCGTCCACCAACGGCTGCTGGTGTCGGGAGTGCCTGTGGCCGCCTGGCCATCGGTGGTGGCGGACCTGGTTCGGGTGACGAAGCCAGGCGGTTGGCTTGAATTGGTCGAGCCACCCTTGGGGTTCGACCAGGCCGGTCAGGCGACGCAGCGGCTGTTCGCTCTATGGAAAGACCTGACGGCCTCGCTGGAGCTGGAGACGGAAAGCGAGGTCTCTGATGCCCTCGATCGGTACCTCCGAGAGGCGGCCCTGGAGGGAGTGGTGAGGCGAGAGATCCGGGTCCCGGTCGGCGAGTGGGGCGGCCAGGCCGGAGCGCTCATGGCGACTGACTTCCGAGTCACCTCCACTCGGGTCTGCGAGATGCTACAGGCGCAGTCCAGGCTTTCCGCCGAGGAGGCTGGAGAGCTGATCCGGGCAGCTCAGCAGGAGGTGGAGCAGAGCCAGATGTACTGGACCCTTGCGATCGCCTTTGGGCAGAAGCCCGACTGAACCGTCGGAGCTGTGGGCTCGGCGGCGCCACGCCGTCGCTGCAGGCAACGCCTGCGCTCGAGCTGCCCCGGACTTCCGCGCCGGCCCTGGCTGAACCAGGGACAGTTCGACCAGCCTTTCCGGCCGCCCCAAACAGCCGACGATGACGCACTATTCCCGCTGCCGCCGGTCGAGGAGACCGACGCGGTCCAAAGGAGGAGCCGGGGCCGGTAGAGAAGAGCTTCCGGCCCTACGATCCCAACCAGGTCCTGTTGCTGCCGCCGTCGCTGGAGGAGTGGCTGCCGGAGAGGCACCTGGCCCGCTTCGTGAGCGAACTGGTGGAGGAGGCACTGGATCTGAGCGCGATCCGCGCGGTACCTGCTCTAATCGGAGCGCCCTGCTGTTTGGGCGTCTGCGATGCCAAACTGGTGCGGCAGTTGAACGCCTACGACGTCATGGATGCGCTGATCCGCCGGCCAGTGTCCTTACGGACCCTTGCTCCTAGCTGGATGGTCGGTGAGCACGAGGACGAAGACGGCCCCAATTAGCAGCCAGGAGGCGCCAGCCTGCAACAGGCGGCCCGAGTTGGCGGCGACTTACTGAGGTCTGGTCAGTAAACGATGACGTAACCCAGGCGGTACCGTGTGAATCGGCTCGCCAGACCGGCCACTATCCTAGGCCGCCGCGATCTTCACGTGGCCAGGCGGTGTCTCCCTGGTCCAGCCGCTATCGCCAATCGAGTTGGACCCTTGGCCGCATCGCGGCGCCGCTATCCCCGGTGTCGTCCCGCCTTATGGCTCAGGGATGAGGTGGTTCGGCTAT
>JALZAW010000235.1 GCA_030948155.1 Candidatus Dormiibacterota bacterium
AAGCGGTGGGGCTGGTGATCGAGGCGGCCGGGCTCGCGAACGTGGGCGAGACGTTCGTGCTCGACATGGGCAAGCCAGTCAAGATCCTCGACCTGGTCCACAACACTGCTGCCCTGATGCACGTCGGCGAGGAGGACTTGGACATAGTGTTCACCGGGCTGCGGCCGGGAGAGAAGCTCGACGAGACGCTCTTCAGCGAGACGGAGCAGCACGTGACAACGCTTCACCCGCGGATCTGGGCCACGGTTCGCAGAGCGCCAGACGCCGAGCTGGGCAAGTACTTAGACCGGCTTTGCGAAGTTGCCCAGCGCAACCGCATGCACGAGGTGAGGACAATTCTGGCCGAGCGGTTCCCGGAGGTGGGCCGCCCGGTGACGACCACGACTGACTCGATGGCCGCCTACTACCCAGACGACTTCTGATGATCCACGTCGCGCAGATCGTCACCCGCTTCATCGCGGGTGCCGGGGGCGTCGCCCTGCGCGGGGCCCAGGCGCTGGACCCCCACTGCTACCGGGTCAGCATCCTGACAGCTGACGGCGGCCCGCTGCTCGCCGAGGCAGAGCGCTCCGGCTTCGAAGTGGTGCGCCTGCGCCACCTGCGGCCGGAGATCAATCCCCGCGAGGACCTCCGCTGCGTTCGCGAGCTCACCCAGCAGCTGGGCCGGATGCGGCCAGATGTAGTCCACACCCACAGCGCCAAGGCGGGTGCCCTGGGTCGTCTGGCGGCCCGGCGGGCGGGCGTGCGCGCCACCGTTCACACCTTCCACGGCTTCCCCTTTCACGACTTTCAAATGCCGATCATGCGCCGCACCTACATTGAGATCGAGCGTCGTCTCGGCCGCCAAACCGACCGCTTCCTGGCCGTCGGGGCCGATGTGGCCGCTGACGCCGTTCGGCTGCGGATCGCCTCCCCAGAGCGGCTCCGGGTGATCGCGCCCGCCATCGACACCAGCAGCATCGTCGCCGCCAACCCTTGGTCGCGCGCCGAGGCACGCCGACGCCTGGGGATCCGGCCAGACGCGCCTGTGGTGGGTACTGTTGGCAGGCTCGCCGGCCAGAAGGCGCCCGAGCACATGCTCGAGGCCTTCCAGAGGCTCGGCCGGACCGACGCCAGATTCGTCTGGATCGGGGGCGGCCCGCTGGAACGGCGCATGCGCGAGCTGGCCGCCCGCCGCGGGTTGGAGACTCGCTTCCTCTTTCTGGGCGAGCGCCGCGACGTCGGCCACCTGCTCCCGGGACTCGACGTCTTCGCGATGTCCAGCCTTTACGAGGGCCTGCCGTGCTCGATCGCCGAGGCGATGACCTCAGGCGTGCCAGTCGTGGCCACAGCTGTCAACGCCGTGCCCGAGCTGGTAGTTCCCGGCAAAACCGGCATCCTGGTTCCCGCCGGCGCGCCGGCCCTGCTGGCGCGGGCTATCGGGTACCTCCTGGACCACCCGGAGGAGCGCATCCGGCTGGCGGCGGCCGCCCGGACCCAGGTCGAGGACCGCTTCGACCCGGCTCAGCTCGGCAGCGACCTGGCCGAGACCTATTCCCAGCTGCTTGAGGAGCGTCGCGACGCTCCAGCACTTCGGCTCAGTGAGGTTACTCCCGCATGAACGACTCGATGCAGATCACTTACGTCGGCCACGCCGGCATGCGCGTGGACGGGCCCGACGTGAGCATTTTGATGGACGGTTGGCTCTCTCCACGAGGCGCCTTCCTCGCCGCCTGGTATCAGTACCCGAGCAACGCTCACCTGGATCAGCGCGGCCTGCTCGACGTCGACTACGTGACAGTTTCCCACGAACACCTGGACCACCTCGACGAGTCAGTGCTCGGGCGCCTGCCCGACCGGACCGTCGTGCTGACGCCCAAGTACCCCTCCGACAACGTGGCCGAGCGGCTGCGTCGGGCGGGCGTGAAGAATTTGATCGAGGTCCCCGCCTGGGAGCGCTTCCAGCTGACCGAGCGAGGCGACTGGCTGACCTTCATCACCGAGCAGTCGCCGATGTGCCACGACGCTGCCGTGCTGGTCTCCCTGGGCGGCGCCTCGCTGCTGCACTGCAACGACGCCAGGCTGACCGTCGGCCAGGCCCGGCGGGCAGCCCATGAGTGCGGCGGCCGGATTGACGTCATGCCGCTCCAGATGTCCGGGGCCTCCTGGCACCCGATCTGCTACGAGTACCCGGCCGAGGAGATGGCGCAGATCTCGTCGATGAAGCGGAACGGCAAGTTCAAGGCGGTCGGCCAGCTGGTCCGGATGGTCAAGCCGGAGCTCGTTGTGCCCTTCGCGGGCCCTATGTGTTTCCTGGACCCTGAGCTGCAGCCCCATAACCGCTGGATTCGCTCTCCAGGCATCTTCCCCGACATGCAGCAAGCGGCCGACTTCCTGACCAGCCGGCTGCCCAACCAGCCGGTTCAGCAGTGGATGCCCGGCGACAGGTACGACCCGCTGGCCAAGGAACTTCTGCGCGATCCCCAATGGGCGGACTTTCGCTTCGATGACGTCGATGCCTACCTCGATTCCTATGCCCAGGCGCGCCTGCCGGAGATCGAGGCCTTTCGGGCCGCCCACCCGACTCCTGGGCCGGAGCTGGCGGACAAGTTCGTTGACCACTTCCGCCGGCTGGGCGAGCTCAGTCCCTACTTTCTGGAGCGGATTGACATGACTGTCCGCTTCGAGCTGGTGGGCGAGATGGAGGGGCGTTGGGACGTCCACCTGAAGCCGTCGGGGGTCGAGGTGGACCTGGGTGGCGGTGCCAGCGAGGTCGGCTATCGCTTTCGGCTTGATCCCCGCTGGTTGGCCCCGATCATGGACGGGAAGATTGCTTGGGAAGACTTCTTCCTCTCACTCCGCTTTCAGGCCTGGCGGGACCCCGACATCTACAACGACTATCTGATCGGCCTGCTCAAGCACGCCGACGAGCAGGCCCTGGCTTCTGTGGAAAAGTATGAGCTGGGCCGGGCCAATGACGAAAAGATAGTGGTCCGTTCCGAGCACGGCAACTACGAAATCGCACGTTACTGCCCGCACGCAGGCGAGGATCTCGCCATCGGCAGCACAGTGGTGGACGGCGTGATTCGCTGCCTCGGCCACAACCTGGAGTTCGACCTGAAGACGGGAAGTTGCCTCAACGCCCGCTGCGACCCACTCTTCACACGCCCGGTGGCCGAACTGCAGACAGCCGGCCGGGCGGCGCGGATCGAGAGTAGTGCGCTCTGAGTTAGCCAGCGAGTCCTTCGAGGTGCGCCTGCGCGCGGTCCGCCGGCGGCGTCGGGCCGTGCTGGTGCGGACCTGGCTGGGCAACGCACTGTGGGCCAGTTTGGCTGGCGGCATCGTGCTGTTGGTTTCGGCGATGATCGGGCTGACCTGGCGGCTGTGATCGGCGCGCTGCGGGTCGCGCCTGCTAGGGAGCCGCCGATCGAGCTGCTTGCGATCCGGCGTCAGCGCACCGCCTCAGTGCCCCGAGTGGTGCTGTTGTCGGTCCAGGCGGCGGTGATCCTGCTGCCGATGATCCGGCCGACAGGCCCGGGCAACTCCTCGCCGGTGGATCTGGCCATCGCCGCGGCCATCGCTACCTTCCTGCTCTGGGCAGGCTGGTCGGGAGTCAAGTTGCGCGCGCCCTACTGGGGGGCCTGGTCCCTGCTGATCGCCGGAGCCGTGATCGGGGCGCTGGCGGGTGGCCGCCCGGTCCCCGCGCTGCTCGATGTCGCCCAGGACCTGGTGCTGATGCTCTGGGTGCTGGCGCTGGTCAACATCTGCCGCTATCCCGATGTGTTCCGGGTAGTGATCAGGACCTGGGCAGTGGCGGCGCCGGTCTGGGCGGGGGTGTTGGTAGTCGCCTACTTCGGCCACATCGATGCCGTCTCCGGTGTCACCGCTCGCCTTGGGGTCCGCGCCGGAATGCTGTTCGCCGACCCGAACATGGCTGCCAATTATTGGACCATGTCGGCGATGGTCGTGGCCGCCACCAAGTACCCGGCTCGCCGGTCGCTGCGGGTGCTCGCCTACATCGCGTTGGCGCTCAGCATCGTGTTCAGCGGCTCGAACGGGGGCGCCTTCTACCTCGGGCTGGCCACTTTCATCGTCCTCATCGGCTGGGGCTACCGGCGCTTTGGCATGCAGGGTGCCATCGGGCTGGCCTGCGTCGGTCTGCTCATGGGCGGCGCCGCGCTCAACTTCGTCCAGCCACAGAAGATCCAGGCCTGGGCCGTCGCTTCCCACGTTCCTCTCCTCCGCGATTCCTTCGGCCGGGCCGACCAGAGCCTGGGCCAGCGCACGCAGCTCGTCAACGAGACGCTGGCCCTCCTCGACCAGGGGGGGCTTTGGGGCCTGGGCCCGAACACCACCATCGACAACCTGAGGGGACGGCAGCAGGCCAACTTCGTTCATGAGGCTCACGACGACTACATCGAGGCGCTGGTCGAGCGCGGCGTGATCGGCTTTGCCGGCATCTTCCTGCTGGTCGGCTCGGTTGTGGTTCGCGCGCGCGCAGTCACAGCTCGGCCACTGGCGCCGGGCTACTCCGAGGCGCTGCCCAACCGGGTGCCCCTGATCGCCGCCCTGCTTGGCTTTGCCGCCTCGGCTACGTTCTATCAGGTCCTCCACTTCAGGCATGGCTGGGCGCTGCTCGGGCTGCTGGCTGCCCTCCACCTCTGGGGCTATCGGCCGGCCGGAGAGGCGGCGCGCAGGTGAGCTTGGTCTCGCGCGTCCTCGGGCGCTGCTGGCAGCTTCGCCGCAGCCCATTCGTCGGCAACCTGATCGCGCTCGGCGGCTCGCTGGCCAGCGTTGCGGTGGCGACCCTGCTGGTAGCCCGAGTCGGAGGTCCCTACGGCGTCGGCCAGTACGCCCTACTGCGGATACTGCCGTGGCT
>JALZAW010000013.1 GCA_030948155.1 Candidatus Dormiibacterota bacterium
GTGTTGTACAGGAGGACCACCCGGATGCAGCGGGGCACCGATCGCGCATTGCTCGGCGGCACTGCCAGCTCCCGACCGCAGAGCAGGGGGACGTCGACCCAGCCCAAACGCCGGGCGCCGACCGCCGGGAACTCCGCGTCCAGGTCGGGAGTGGTGGTGAAGTAGGCGAACGCGATCTCCTCCGGATCGATCTGGTTGACCGCGGTCAGCTGCTCGAGCAGCTCCTGACTGACCCTGGCGATCGCCTCCGGCTCGTTCGCTTCAGCGGTTGTGGCGCCCCGGATTCCCCTCACCGGCAAGCTTGGAGCAGCTCCTCGGCCAGCGTCAGCGGCTCCTCGCCGGCGTGGATGCGGGCCAGCAGGGCGCTCGCCACGACTGCCGCGTCGGCTTTGCCGCGCAGGCGGCGCAGGTGGACAGGCGTCGAGATTCCGAAACCGGCAGCGACAGGCAGGGTCGTGGCGGCCCCGAGTCTGAGCAGCAGGGCCTCCAACCCCGGGTCCAGCTCGGCACGCGGGCCTGTCACGCCGGCCAGCGTGACGCAGTAAACAAAGCCAGAACACTGCTGCACGATCTTCCGGATGCGCGCGTCGGGACTGGTCGGCGCGACCAGGAAGATGGTGTCCAGGCCGGCCGCCCTGAGCGGGTCGGTCAGTGGTTCGGACTCTTCCGCCGGCAGGTCGGGGATGATGACCCCGGCGATCCCGGCCCGGGCGGAGTCGGCCGCGAAGCGCTTCGGGCCGTGGCTCAAGATGGGGTTCACATAGGTCATGAGAACTACCGGAGCGCCCTCCTCAGCGATGGCCGCGGCAACGCTGATGGAATCGGCGAGTGTGGTGCCCCCCTCCAGCGCCGCCTGACCTGCCCGCTGGACGACAGGACCGTCGGCGAGCGGGTCGCTGTAGGGCACGCCCACCTCGATGGCGGCCGCGCCCGCGCGGGCATAGGCACGGCCATGCTCGATGGAGCGGGAACGGTCTGGGTAGCCGGCCATCGTGTAGGGGATGAGCGCCAGCTCCTCTCCCGGCCTGTGCAGCGTCCGCTCCAGCCGGCTTCGCTGTGCCCTCGCTTCAGTACTCGGCATCGAACTCCTCCACCGAGTCCAGATCTTTGTCCCCGCGACCGCTGAGGCAGATCAGGATCCGTCCGGAGGGGCCCAATTCTTCGGCGAACGACCGGGCTCGGGCCAGGGCGTGGGACGGCTCGAGGGCGGGGATTATCCCCTCCAGTCGAGTGCAGAGCTTGAAGGCCGCCACCGCCTCCCCGTCGGTCACCGCTGTGTACTCGACGCGCTCCAGTTCGCGGAGGAACGCGTGCTCAGGCCCCACGCCGGGATAGTCAAGCCCGGCCGAGATGGAGTGAGTGGGTTTCACCTGGCCGTCCTCCGTCTGGAGCACGTAGGAATAGCTGCCGTGGAGCACGCCCGGCCGGCCCCCGGTGAGCGAGGCGGCGTGCAGCCCTGTCTCCACGCCCCGACCGGCCGCCTCCACACCCACCAGGCGCACATCCTGATCGCCGATGAACGCTGTGAACATGCCTATCGCGTTGGAACCACCCCCGACGCAGGCCATGACTATGTCGGGCAGCCGACCCTCCGCCGCCAGGTACTGATCGCGGGCCTCGTCGCCGATCACGCGCTGCAGCTCGCGAACCAGCTCGGGATAAGGATGCGGCCCGACCGCCGAGCCGATCACATAGTGCGTGCTGGCGACGTTGGCCACCCAGTCCCGGATCGCTTCCGACGTCGCGTCCTTCAGCGTGCCGGTGCCCAGCGTCACCTCGCGCACCTCGGCGCCGAGCAGTCGCATCCGCCGCACGTTGACCGACTGGCGCCGCATGTCCTCCCGGCCCATGTAGACGACGCACTCCAGGCCGAAGCGGGCGCAGGCGGTCGCCGCCGCGACCCCGTGCTGGCCGGCGCCGGTTTCGGCGATGATCCGCGTCTTGCCCATGCGCCGGGCCAGCATTACCTGGCCCAAAGCGTTGTTGAGCTTGTGCGCGCCGGTGTGGCAGAGGTCCTCCCGCTTTAGGTGGAGGCGCGCACCGCCGAACTCCTCGCTGAGCCTGTCGGCGGAGTAGAGAGGCGTGGGGCGGCCGATGAATGCGTGCTGCTGCGCCCGTAGTTCCAGCCGGAAGGCCGCGTCGGACCAGGCCTCCGCCCAGGCCAGTTCCAGCTCGGCCAGTGCTGCCATGAGTGTTTCCGGCACATACTGACCGCCGTAGGGACCGAACCTACCTTTCTGTGTCGGCATCCCGTACAGCTTGCACAAAAGCTCGCACCAGCTCGGGGTCCTTGCGCCGAACGTCATGCTCGACGCCGCTGGAGACGTCCACGCCGTAGGGCCGAAGCCGGCGCACAGCGCCGCCAACGTTGTCGGGCGTCAGGCCACCGGCGACGAAGACGCGCCGCAGTCGGATCAGCTCCCGGCCGGCCGCCCAATCCCAAGCTTTGCCGCTGCCGCCGCGACTGTCGGCCGTCCAGGAGTCGAGGAGGAGCGGATCAGGCCACTCACTGGGGTCAGGCACTTCGCCGGCTCGAACCTTGAGCGCCTTCATCACCGGCCGCGGCGCTGCGAAGCCGGGCGGCTCCGACCCGTGCAGCTGGATCAAGTCCAGGCCGACGGCTTCGCTGACCTCTTGCACGAGAGCCTCGCTGGGGTCGATGAAGACACCAACCAGTTGCGGCCGGGGAGCGGGCAGCGCCCCGACCATTTCGATCGCTGCCGCGATTTCCACATTCCGGCGGCTGGCGCAGAAGTGAAGCCCGAGCAGGTCGGCGCCGGCGCTGGCGGCGGCGAGCGCATCCTGAGCCGAGCAGATGCCACAGATCTTGACAAGGGTCACAGCCGGAAGCGGTTGCCCTGAATCAGCGGTATCTCGTTCCCGCCGCGTTCCACCCCGAAGACCTCCACCTCGGCCCCGCCGATCATGAAGTCAGTGTGGACAGCGGAGTGGGAGAGCGCCGCCTCCTGTTCTGATTCCGGCACCAGTTCGGCAAAGCCGGCGCCGAAGGCGATATGGCAGGCTGCGTTCTCGTCATAGAGCGAGTTCCAAAAGAGCCTGCCCACCTGGCCCACCCGAGAGAGCGCGTCGACCAGAGCCACCTCGCCCAGTCGGCGGGCGTCGGGGTCGGTGTTTATCCGCTGCCGGACCACTTCCGCGCCCCTCTCTGCCGTGACCTCTACCATGCGACCGTTCTCAAAGCGAACACAGAGCCGATCGATCACCGATCCGTCCAGCACCAGCGGCTGGGTGGCTGTCACCATGCCTCGAGTCCGCCGCTTGTCGGGCGAAGTGAAGACCTCTTCCGTCGGTAGGTTGGGCTGGAACTCCAGACCCCAGCTCGTCTGGGCTCCACCGCCGCGCCACCGACAGCCGGGAATCAGGCCGACGAAGAGGTCGGTGCCGGGCCCCTGGAAGCGAATTGCGTCGAAGGCCCGCTGGCCCAGCACCTTGGCTCGCTCAGCCAACTGCCCCGAATGCTCGCGCCAGGCCGCAGCCGGATCCTCAGCCTCGAGCCGGACCATGCTGCCCACCAACTGCCAAAGCTGATCGACGTCGGGCTCACCCAGCACTCGTTCCGCCCAGCCCGGCGTCGGGCAGCCGGCGACCAGCCAATTGCAGAGTCGTTCGTCAATGATCACCCGGTTGCTGAGTCGGCCCAATTCGACCATCCTGGCCCGGCCCGCCCGGCCTGGGTCGGCACCATCCATGATCTCCGGCGAGCCGTGGTCGACCAGCGAGATGAGCGCACCCCGCCGCCGACCGAGGTCCTCCAGGGCAGCCAGTCGGCCGGCCGGCGAATGGCCGAGCGATTCCTCCGGCGCCAGGTCGACCAGCGACCGGCGCAGCTGCGGGTCCAGATAGGTGACCTCGACCCAGCGGGCGCCCAGCCCATAGGCCTGGCGGGCAAGCTCCCGAGCGAGATCGGCTTGCTCCAGTTGGGCTGTCACCAATAGGTCCTGCCCGGCCTGCAGGTTCACCCCAACCCGCAGCAGGAGGTCGGCATAGCGCTGGACCAGGTCGCCGGTCGATTCGCCAGTCATGTCGATCCAGTCTGACGGACGGCAACGGACGAACCCGCCGGCGAACTCTCAGACGCAGAGCTCGCGGAGTTTGGCAGCCGGGTCCGCGGCTCGCATCAGTGCCTCCCCAACCAGGATTGCATCGACCCCGGCGTCCCGCATCCGTCGTGCTGCCGCGGCATCGTGGACACCGCTCTCGGCAACGAATACGACCGACTGGGGCACCAGCGGCCGGAGCCGCTCGCTGAGGCTCAGGTCGATTCGAAAAGTCGTCAAATCGCGATGATTCGCTCCTATCAGGGCTGCCCCCGAGCCAAGCGCCCTGTCCACCTCCGCCTCGGAGTGCACCTCGACCAGGGCCTGCAGACCCAGCCGGCCAGAAGACGCCAGGAGTTCGCGCAGCCGGAGCGGAGACAGGGCGGCGACGATGAGCAGCACGGCGTCGGCCCGCTGGGCCCGCGCTTCGAGCAGCTGGTGCTCGCTCACAACGAAGTCCTTGCGCAGGATCGGCACCGTGACTTCGCTCCGGACGTCCGCCAGATGCTCGGGGCTGCCGCCGAAGCTGGTCTCCTGACAGAGCACTGAGATGGCTGCCGCGCCGGCGGCCTGGTAGGCGGCTGCCAAGCGGCCTGGCCGGTAGTCCGGGTCGAGTACGCCCAGTAGGGGCGTGCGCGCCTTGCATTCGGCGATGACGCGCAGCCGCCCGCCCCTGAGCGCAGCGGCCAGATCCAGCGCGCTGGGCTGCGAGGCAGCCTTTGCCGCCAGCATCGCTTCCGACTCCCGCGCCCGGCGTCGGGCAACCTCAACCTCTGCCTCGGCGACCAGCCGCCGAAGCAGATCCGGCGTGGTGGCCGGTGTGGCCGAGTAGCGGCTGCTCACGCGGCGGCCAGCGCTTGCGAGGTCCGCGCCCATTCCTCCAAGACCGTTGCGGCGCGACCGCTGTCGATGGCTTCAGCCGCCAGGCTGAGGCCCTCCTTCCACCCCTGGCTCAAGCCGGCGGCGCGCAGCGCTGCGCTGGAGTTCAGCAGGAGGATGTCTCGCTTGGCGCCCTTCGCCCCCGTCAGCAGGTTGCGGGCGATCCGGGCGTTCACCTCCGCCGTGCCCCCGCGCAGATCCTCACGATCCGCCGGAGCCAGGTTCAGCTCGCGGGGGTCCAGCTGGTACTCGCGCCGGTCCCCTTCGATCATCTCGATCACCAGCGAGGGGCCCGCGGTGCTCAGCTCGTCCAGGCCCTCGCCCTGGAAGACGAGAGCGCGCCGACTGCCGAGCCGGCCGAGCACGTCTGCCATCCGGCGGCCCAGTGCCGCCTCCGGCACCCCGAGCGCCAGCAGGCCGGCGCCTGCCGGGTTGCAGAGCGGCCCCAGGATGTTGAATACCGTCCGCACGCCGAGCTCCCGCCTGGGCGCGCCGGCATACCGGAACGAAGGATGGAAGAGCGGTGCGAAAAGGAAACCGATACTAGCTTCCTCCACGCAGCGCGCCACACCTTCTGGCTTCAGGTCGATGCGAACCTCCAGGGCCTCCAGAACGTCAGCGCTGCCGCAGAGTGAGGAAGCTGCGCGGTTGCCGTGCTTGGCCACCCTGGCGCCGCAGGCAGCAGCCACAATCGCCGAAAGCGTGGAGATGTTGAAGCTGCCAGAACCATCACCCCCGGTTCCGACCACGTCCAGCAGCGAGGCGGGATCGCGGATCTCGATGGGCGTCGCCAGCCGACGAGCCGTTCGGGCCAGGCCGGTGATCTCCTCCACTGTCTCGCCCTTCACCCGCAGCGCCATCAGGAAGCCAGCTATCTGGCTGGGGGTCGCCTCGTCGCCCATGATGAGCTCCATCGCCTCCGACGCGGCCGCCTCGCTCAGGTGCTGTCCTCGCGCCAGGTGGGAGAGGTAATCGATCACGCCAGCGCCAGAAAGTTCGCCAGTAGCCGGGGTCCATCAGGCGTGAGGATCGACTCGGGATGGAACTGCACACCAAAGCTCGGATGCCGGCGGTGGGCAAGTCCCATGATCACACCGTCAGGGTCCCAGGCGGTCGCCTCGAGCTGAGCGGGCAGGCTGGCCGCTTCGACGATCAGCGAATGGTAGCGGGTGGCCTCCATCGGATCGGGTAGATCGCGAAACACGTCCGAGCCGCGGTGGCACACCAAGGAGGTCTTGCCGTGAACCGGAGGATGGCGGACGACCCGACCGCCGAAGGCTGCCGCCAGGGCTTGATGGCCGAGGCAGACGCCGAGGATGGGCAGGTTGCCGCTGAGCCGCCGGATGGCCGCCAGGGAGATGCCTGCGCACTCAGGCCGGCCAGGGCCAGGTGAGATGACCAGCGCGTCGAAGTCCCCCAGCGCGTCGGGCTCCACCGAATCGTTCCGGAACACTGTCGGCTGGCAGTCAAAAGCCGCCAGCTGCTGAACCAGGTTGTAGGTGAAGCTGTCGTAATTGTCCAAGACGGCGACGCGCTTCATGGCATCGCCTCCGCCCGCTCGACGGCCGCGAACATGGCGCCCGCCTTGTCCAGCGTCTCCTGGTGCTCGCGGGCCGGATCGGAATCGGCCACTATGCCGGCGCCAGACTGGACGTAGGCGATTCCGTCAGCAATCACTATCGAGCGCAGGGTGATGGCGAGATCGAGGTTGCCGCCGAAGCCGACATAGCCGAGCGCCCCGCCGTAAGGCCCGCGGCGTTCTGGCTCCAGTTCGGCGATGATCTCCATCGCCCTGATCTTGGGTGCCCCAGAGAGCGTGCCGGCCGGAAAGGTGGCGCGAACGGCGGCCAGCGAGTCCTGGCTGGTCGCGAGACGACCTGTGACAGTGGAGCTGATGTGCATGACGTGGGAGTAACGCTCGACCTCCATCAGGCGAGAGACGCGCACGCTGCCCGGAGTGGCCACCCGGCCCACATCGTTGCGGCCCAGGTCGACCAGCATCACGTGCTCAGCCCGCTCCTTTTCGTCCGCCAGCAGCTCCCGCTCCAGCGCCTCGTCATGGGCCGGGTCCAGGTCCCGCCGCCGAGTGCCCGCCAGCGGACGGGTGGTGATCTCCCCCGCCTCCACCCGCACCAGCACTTCGGGTGACGTGCCGACTATGTAGCGGCCGCCGCCGAAGGCGACGAAGAACATGTAGGGCGACGGGTTCACGCCGCGCAGGCAGCGGTAGACATCAAAGGGCCGCGCGGCCAGCGGCTTCCGAAAGCGCTGCGAGAGCACTATCTGGAAAGCGTCCCCGGCCAGGATGTGGGCTCGGGCCGCTCCCACCATCCGCTCGTAGCGCTGCTGCCCCAGGTTGGATGTCCACGCCTCCTGACGAGCTCCCGGCTTGGCAGGCGGCATTGGTGGCTCAGCCGCCAGCTTGGCCTCCATCTCGTCCAGCCGGCGCTCGGCGGCGGAGCGGTCTTCCCGGTCGGGCCGATGGAGCGTGATGAGGCGCAGCCGCTGCAGAACGTGGTCGAATACCGCCAGGCTCTCAGTGCGCAGGAACGCGCTCTCTGGCAGCGGCGGTCCGGGCCCGGCAGCCTGTGGCAGTCGCTCGAAATGGCGGGCACTTTCCCAGCCCAGGTAACCAACCGCGCCACCCAGAAAGCGAGGCATTTGAGGCGCGTCAAGCACCGGCTCGGAGGCAACGTGGCGCAAGGCAATGAGTGGGTCGCCCTGGCCCAGATCGAGGGCAACGGGCTGGTGGCCGATGAAGGAGTAGCGCGCCAATCGCTCACCCCCCTCCACGCTCTCCAGCAGAAAACCTGGCGAGTCGGGAGCGCAGAGCAGGGCGTAGGCGCGAACCGGGGTGAGCATGTCCGCCAGCAGATCGCGGTGCACAGGCACCAGTGGCGTTCGTGCTGGCAGCGGCCGCGCAGCCTCCGCTGAGGCAGTAATACCGCTCATCTCCTAATCTCGGCTGAGCATGTCCCAGCCGGGCACCGAGTCTATCAGGACGGTCGACTACCACACCGCCGGGGAGCCTTTCCGCATAGTCACCTCCGGCGTGTCGTCGCCGCCGGGGGAAACGATGCTGGCCAAGCGGGCTTGGGCGGAGGAGCATCTTGATCGAACGAGGCGGCTGCTGGTGCAGGAGCCGCGCGGCCACGCCGACATGTACGGCTGTTTCCTGACCGCGCCGCTCGATTCAGGAGCCGATCTGGGGGTGCTGTTCTTTCACAACGCCGGCTTCTCCACTGCTTGCGGCCACGGCACCATCGCGCTCGTCACCTGGGCGTTGGAGAGCGGCCGAGTCGCCCGGCCGGAGGGATGCAGCACGGCACAAGTGGTGGTCGACGTGCCCTCCGGCCGGCTCCCCGCCTGGGCTCGGCTTGAAGGTCAGGACGTGACCTCCGTTCGCTTCCGCAACGTGCCCGCGTTCGTGCTTGAGAGGTCGGTGCCGGTAGTGGGCATGGAGGTGGACATCGCCTACGGGGGCGCCTTCTACGCGATCGCGCCGGCGCCTGTCGCCATCACCGTCCAGAATCTGGACCGGCTGGTCATGGCGGGGCGCAAGGTGAAGGCTGCGCTCAACGCCAGGGGCGGCATCGTCCATCCGCTCGAGCCGGATTTGCGCGACATCTACGGCGTGATCTGGACGCAGGGCGACAGCAACGTCACTGTCTTTGCCAACGGCGAGGTGGATCGGTCACCGTGTGGCAGCGGCACATCGGCCAGGCTGGCGCTGCTCCACGCGACTGGTGAATTGGCCGTGGGCGACGTTCTCCAGCACCGCTCCATCGTCAACTCTGAATTCACCGGCCGGATCGTCGAGGAGAGCCGCGTGGCGGACCTGCCCGCCGTGATCACTGATATCGAGGGCAGCGCGCACCTGACGGGACGCCACGAGTTCTTCCTGGAACCAACTGACCCCCTCGGCTCAGGCTTCCTGCTGCGTTGATTTTGCCCATCTGGCACGACGGCGCGCTTAGGCCTTGCCTTCGGCCTTCATCCGGCGTTTGACGTCGCGGGCTTCGGCCATCGACTCGGGGGAGTCGACGTCGGCCACCGTGTGCCAATCGGCGGCGTAGCGCCGCCAGCCCTCCGGCTTGACATCGAACTTCTTGGCCAGGACCGCCACTGTAATCTTTGTCTTCTGCTCACCGAAGCCCGGCAGCCGGCCGATGCGCTGCGCCAGGGCCTCACCCGAGGCGGCTTCCCGCCAGACTTTGTCCGCCTGGCCGCCATACTCGTCAGTCACCACCTGGCAGAGCCGTTGCACGCGCTTGGCCATGTTGCCGGGGAACCGGTGGAGCGCCGGACGCTCGCGAAAGACATCACCGAGACGGTCAGGGTCCATCCGCGCGATTCGCTCTGCATCGAGGTGGCCAAGCCGTTGCCGCAGCTCATAGGGTCCTGAAAAGGCCTTCTCCATCTTCACCTGCTGATCCAGCACCAGGCCGATCAGAAGGGCGAGAGGGTCTGACGCCAGCAGTCGATCGGCTTCCGGGCGGCCGGTCCAGGTGATGCTCATGAGAGAATCATCGCGCATGACCGAACAGGGACTCGCCTGGCTCACGGCCACTGAGATCGGCCGCCTGCTGGCAGCCGGGGAGATCCAGCCAGGCGATGTCGTAGCCGCCCACCTGGAGCGCATCGACCGCCTCAATCCCACGTTCGCGGCCTACGTTCACGTCGATCCGATGGCTGCCCCCGGTGCCGGCGACCTCGCGGGGAGCAGCGTGGCAGTCAAGGACACCCAACCAGTGACCGGAATGCCATGGACGGAGGGCTCGCCGCGCTACAGCGCCCGGGTGGCCGATCACGACGCCATCGCGGTCAGTCGCCTCCGGCGCCAGGGGGCGGCGATCCTGGGCAAGAGCAACCTGCCCGAGCTGGCGGCGGCCGTCGGCACCACTAGCCCCCTCTTTCCTCCCGCCCACAACCCCTGGCGACCAGGGATCACGCCCGGTGGCTCGAGTGGCGGCAGCGGCGTCGCGGTGGCCGCCGGCCTCTGCACGTTGGCGACCGGAGACGACATGGGCGGCTCCGTCCGCATCCCCGCCGCCTGCTGCGGGGTGGTGGGCATCCGGCCCTCCCGCGGGCTCGTGGCGGAAGAGCAGCCGGATCCGACAGGGCTCTCGGTTCAAGGACCTCTGGCCCGCTCGGTGGCTGACCTGCGCCTGGTGCTGGGCTTCCTGGCTGCGCCCGCGGCGGCACCGCCGGCGGCTTCCCGTGCACTGCGCATTGGCGTCGTCCGCCAGAGCAGCCGGCCCATCGCGCCGGAATGCGCCGCCGCCTGTGAGCGGGGAGCCCAGATGCTCAGCCGGCTCGGCCACGAACTGGGGGAAGTGAGATGGGAGCCTGAACCGTTCGCCAAGGCCTATCAGGTGGTCCGTCCCGCCTCTGTCGCCAGCCAGCCCGGTGACCAATCCGAATACGGCGAGTCCGCGGGAAGGCTCATCGCCGCCGGCCGCCGGCTGGCGCTGACCGACTACATGTCTGCACTCCAGTCGGGCCTGGCCGCCGGCGCCGCGCTGCGCGAACAGATGACCGGCTGGGATGCGATCCTCAGCCCCACCCTCGGCAGACTGCCCATGGCGATCGAAGCAGTTCCCGCCTTCCTCTCGGCTGAGTGGAGCGAGTACACCCAGTTCGTGCTGCCCGTCAGCTTTGCCGGGCTGCCGGCCGTGTCGCTACCGGCCGGCTTCGCCGACGGCCTCCCGGTAGGTGTGCAGCTGATCGGCGGTTTCGGCCAAGACTGGGCGCTGCTGGACCTGGCCGAGAGCCTGGAGGCAGAGGACGGGTTCGGCTTCGTCCGCCCGCCAGACATCGGCTGACTGCACGTGGCTTCGCGCCCGGCCGGCTGCTGGGTCCGCCGGCGCGGTTAACCGAATTGCGTTCTTGATGGCAGAACGTTCTTAGGTCAGAGGATGGCGCCAGCGGAGGCCGGGGTACCGAGCGTAGTCACGGTCGGTCGTGATCCATTCGCTGCCCGACTCGATGGCCAAAGCCGCGTGGTAGGCGTCCGCCACCAGATTCCCCTTGGCTCCAGCCTCGCGACACAGTTTGGTGAAGATGTCCCAATGCCGCAAACCTGGCTGGACCTGAATGCGGTTAGGTTGGTGGCGGAGCTGGGCAACGAAGCTAAGTGCCAAGTCCACCGGAGTGGGCCGGCCAAAGATGCGGGGATTGGTCACTACCCGGATGAAACCGCTCAATACAAGATCGGACAGGCCGTAAGCCTGGTCCGAGTTGACCAGCGCGTGACGCCAATTCCGGAACCGTGGGTGATCCACTGTATCTTCCCGAAAGGCGTAGACGAGAACGTTCACGTCAGGGAGCACCATCTTCCATGAGATCCAACAGCGCAGCCGTGCTGTCCAGGTCAACTCTGGGGAGAGTTCCGTTGCCCTTGAAGGTGGGGAGGTCAACCCGCTCCCTGCGCACATCCGTGGGCCGTCCGAACGCGGCGCGAAGTGCATCGTCGATCACCGCAGTCAGGGTGCGACCAGACCGAGCCGCTTCCGCTTCGGCCTGGGCGAGCAGATTGTCATCGAGCCGGATCGTCGTTCTGATGCATCGAAGCATCCCATGCCAACATCAACTGTCAAGCCGTCCTGGAAGCGCCGGAACTGAGATGGGCCGGCCGGCCTTCGTGCCTTGCTGACGGCGGTCCCTGTAAGAGCCGATGTTAGCGGACAGGGAGTTAGGATTCCCGCATGATCAAGGGACTTCACGCCATCCTCTACAGCGCGGACGCCGAGGCAGACCGCGCCTTCTTTCGGGACGTGCTGGGCTGGCCCTTCGTCGACGCGCGCGACGGGTGGCTCATCTTCGCAGCGCCGCCGGCGGAGCTGGCCCTGCACCCGGTGGAGGGCTCCCAGCGCCACGAGTTCTACTTGATGTGCGACGACGTGACGGCCACGGTCGCCGAACTCGAGCGCCAGGGCGTGGAGCTTGCCCGTCCTCTCAGCGACCAGGGCTTCGGGCGCATCGGCTACATCACGCTGCCCGGCGGCAGCGAGCTAGGGATTTACGAGCCCCGGCACGCCTCTCCGCTTGCGTTCTGAGCCTAAAGCGCGCGCTCCACGGCTCCAGCTGGGCCGACACGCTTGCCGGTCAAATAGCCTGACATCCGCTCGAGGCCGAGGCGCAGGTCCTCTTCGCCCTGCGTGTAGGCGAGGCGGATGAACCCCCTGCCGGCGGGGCCGAAGGCCGTTCCCGGCAGTACCGCCAGCCCCGCTTCTTCCAACAGGGCCGCAGCCAGCTTGCGTTCGTCCAGTCCGGTTCCTTCGATGTTGGGAAACGCGTAGAAAGCTCCTTCCGGTCGCTGGCAGCGCACGCCTGGCATGTCGTTCAGGCCATCCACCACCAGGTCGCGGCGGCGTCGGAACTCCGCCACCATTCGCTGCACCGACTGCTCAGACTGTGGCGACTCGAAAGCCTCTATCGCCGCCATCTGCGTGAACGCTGCGGCGCAGGAGGAGGTGTTGATCATCAGCCTTTCCAGCTGTACCGCCAGCTCCCGAGGCGCAACGCCGTAGCCCAGCCGCCAGCCGCACATGGCATACGCCTTGGACATCCCGTCCATCAGGACCGTGCGCTCCTTCATCCCCGGCTCGGCCAGGATCGAAGCGTGCTCGAAGCCGTAGGTGATCTGCGAGTAGATCTCGTCAGCCACCACGTAGAGATCGCGTTCGACTGCCAGGCGGCTGACGACCTCCACATCCTCCTTGGTCAGCACGCCGCCGGTGGGGTTCTGGGGGGTGTTCAGGATGATCATGCGCGTCCGGTCGGTGACCAGCGACGCGAGCTCTCCGGGATCGAGGCGAAAGTTGCGCTCCTCGCGGAGAACTATCGGCACCTGCTTGGCGCCAACGAAGTTGATCAGGGAGGAGTACACGGGGTAGCCGGGATCGGGGTAGATCACCTCGTCGCCCGGCTCGATCAGGGAGAGAAGCACGAAGTGGAGGACGTTCTTGGAGCCAGGCACCAGAACCACCTCGTCCGGCGCCACTTCAACGCCGAGGCGGCGACCGACGAAGCCGGCTACGGAAACGCGAGCCTCTGGGATGCCACCGGCTGGCGTGTAGTGGGTCCAGCCCTGGTGGAGGGCGGCGACAGCGGCCTCCGTGATGTGGTCCGGGGTGGCGAAATCAGGCTCGCCGATCTCCAGATGCACTATGTGCTTGCCCTGCGCCTCTAACTTGCGCGCCTTGGCCAGGACCTCAAAGGCGCCCTCTGTGCCCAGCCGCTGCATCCGTTCAGCCAGCTTCATCGTCATCAGCCTTAGTGCACCCCCTTCAACAGACCGCCATCCACACCCAGAGTTTGGCCTGTCACATAGCCCGCTTGCAAAGAACAGAGGAAGGCACACACCGCTCCGTACTCTTGAGGCGTGCCCAGGCGGCCCATCGGGATCGTCTTCTCGACCTCGGGCATGCTGTCGCCATAGAGCTCCTTGGCGCGGTCTGTCAGGATCGTCCCCGGCGCCAGGTTGTTGACGGTGACGTTATCGCGCGCCACCTCCATCGAGAGCGTCTTGGCCGTCGCTGTCACCGCAGAGCGGAAGGCGTTGGAGAGGACCAGGTTCGGAATCGGCTGCCGCACTGAAGTAGAGGTGACGTTGACGATGCGCCCTCGGCCGCTCTGCTTCAGATGGGGGAGCGCTGCCTCAGCCAGCCGCACGGCGCTCATTAGCGTCAGTTGGTAGGCCTTTTCCCAATTCTCGAGCGGCGTGCTCTGGAAGGTGCCCGGCGGCGGCCCGCCGGCGTTGCAGATCAGGATGTCCAGACCGCCGAGGGCGTCGACCGCCGCCCGCACTGCGCGGGCCGGGTTCCCCGGTCGCGCGAGGTCGAGAGCCAAATGACCGGCAGCGCCTATCTCCTGCTCCACCCGCGCCAGCAGAGAATCGTCGCGGGACACTATGAAGACACGGGCGCCCTCGTGCGCCAAAGCCGCAGCGCAAGCCTTGCCCAGGCCCTTGCTGGCAGCTGTCACCAGGGCTCTGGCCCCGCTCAAGCCAAGATCCAACGCTCCTCCTCCCCGGGTGCTCGCCCGGAAACCGGTGTTACCCAGCTGACCACTAGGCCGCCTTGTTGTTCACGTACCAACTGGGCGCAAACTGGAAACGGTCGACCGGATCAATGGCTGGGTTGATCCGGAAGCCGCGCACCCGCTTGTTCTGCAGGTAGGCGTAGTGGGGCTCGAAGAGGAAGACAGCAGGCGCGGCATCAGCCATGAGCTGCTGAAAGTCGTCATAGGCCTGCTTCCGCGCCTTTCGGTCCAACCCTGCCCGACCGTCCTCAAGGTCCTTGTCGATGAGTGCTTGGCGCACCATCAGGGGGCCGGCAAAGTTGACTCCGTCAACCGGCGGATCTGAGTGCCAGAAAAACGTCTGGTCGGGGTCAGGGCCGTTGTCGATGGCTGCCAGCGCCACCTGATACTGCTTCGAACGCAGAGCGCTGACCAGGGCCGAGGCGGAGACGGGTTCGATCTCGAGCTGGACGCCTACCGCTTTGTACTGCGCTGCCAGGGCATCGGCGACCTGCCGGTAGGGAAAGCCGTCAGCCGTCTTCAGCGTGAGCTTGAGCGGTCTGCCTTCCTTCATGCGCATGTGAGTGGCCGGGTCCCGAGGCCAGCCGGCGGCGTCGAGCAGCTTCTCGGCGCCCTGCGGATCGTAGTCCAGCCGCTTGGTGGCCGCCGCTGAGTACGCCCAGTCCGACGGCGGGATGGGCCCGCCGGACACGTCGGCGCGCCCCTCCAGCTGCTGACCGACGATCTGCCGTCTGTCGACCGCCTTGGCCAAGCCTTGACGGAGGGTGGCCGGATCAAGATTGGCGGCTTGATCCTGGCTCAGATTGAAGAACATTGCCACAAACGTGAAGGTCCTGCCTTCATGCAGGACCAGGTCGGGGCGCTTCGCGAGAGCGCCCAGGTTCGGCGGCTGGAGCGCGCCGGCCGAATCGGCCTCCCCTCGAGCGACGGCATCCAGCGCGTCGCCGAGGCTTGGATAGCCGCGAAACTGGAACTGGTCGAGAAAGGGCGCCGGCCTCGCCTGCGGGTTTCGACCCAGCGTGACCAGACGACGGTCTTTGGAGATGCCGTCCACCTTGAACGGACCTGTGCCGAAGGCTTTGTCGCCGCTGTGGGGGTCGCCGGGAATGTCGGCCACTGGCACCTTGTCGAAGACATGCTTGGCGATGACGCCCTGCCGGAGCGCCAGCGGGAAGGGGGCACTGGGCGCCTTCAGCGTGAAGCGCACAGCGTTGGGACCGGTCGCCTCGATCTTGATGTTCTTCCAGTCGGTGCCGCTGGAGACCTTGTAGTCAGGCGACTGCAGGACCGAATACGTGAAGAGCACGTCATCAACGCCGAATGGCCTCCCGTCAGCCCAACGCACTCCCTGCTTCAAATCGACAGTGTAGGTCAGGCGGTCATCGGAGACTGTTAGCTTTGCCGCCAGGAGCGGCACCACCTGCTGATCCTTGCCGATCGTGGTGAGGCCCTGGTAGATCAGGCTGTCGATGTCTCGCGCGTTGTCCTCCTGCTCGAACAGCGGATTCAGCGTGCGCGCGGTCCCCACCACCGCCTCGCTCACCGAACCGCCTTGCCCAGCGGAGCCTTGCACGTTTACCAGCGACGTGTTTGGTGCACAGCCCCCGACCAAGAGCAACGACAGGAGCGCCAGCAGCGCTCGCGCCGTCAACCGGTGTGGCTCGAGAACCAGATGTTCGCTACGGAGACTATGAAGAAGGCAAACGCCAATACCCAGCTCGAGTAGTAGATCTGCCGCTCAAGTCCCCGCCGAGTGCGGTAACCGCCGCCCAGGCCGCCGTCACCACCTCCGATGGTCCCACCCAAACCTGTCGCTTTGGGCGTCTGGATGAGGATGCCTGCGATGAGCAGGACACCTATCACCACCTCGAGGATCACGAAGGCGTTGCGAATCTTATCCATGGTTGAAAGAACCGGGCCAGTTTACCGCCGGTCGCTCACTGTGCCGCGACCGGCGGATTGGAGCCGAGGCGGCTAGCGGGCGGCGCTCAGCCGCTCGTTCACAGCCTGCCAGTTGACTGTGTTCCACCAGGCCGCCACGTAATCCGGCCGGCGGTTCTGGTACTTCAGGTAGTAGGCGTGCTCCCAGACGTCGACGCCCAGGATCGGCACGCCGCCCGTGGAAACTGGATTGTCCTGGTTCGGGAAGCCCTTGACCTCGAGCTTGCCGCCGGCGAGATAGGCCCAGCCCCAGCCGGAGCCGAACTGACCGACAGCGGCCTTGGTGACCGCATCTTTGAAGCTGGCGAAGTCCCCGAAGGCCTGGCTGATGGCATCTGCTGCAGCGCCCTGCGGCTCGCCGCCGGCATTCGGCCCCATGATCGTCCAGAAGATCGAGTGGTTGAAATGCCCGCCACCGTTGTTGCGGACGACCGTCCGGATGTCCTCGGGGATGGCATTCAGATCACCGAGAAGTTCTTCGATGCTCTTCTGAGCCAGCTCCGGGTGCTTCTCGATAGCGCCGTTCAGGTTGTTGACGTAGGTCGCGTGATGCTTGTCGTGATGGATCTGCATGGTCTGCGCGTCGATGTGCGGCTCCAGCGCGTCCAGCGGGTAAGGG
>JALZAW010000236.1:0-4284 GCA_030948155.1 Candidatus Dormiibacterota bacterium
GAGCAGGGTCAAGATGCCGTCCGGCTGGTTGTAGTGGAACATGAGCGCGGCCACCGGCGTGAGGGCAAGCACAAGGCCGGCGATCAGTCCGGCAGCCGCCCCCGCATGGCGCCGTACGGTGACCGCCGTGAGACCGACAGCGGCCACGCCAGCGAGAGCCTCCGGGACCCGATTCCAGTCGAGTCCGCGGCCGGCCTCCGCCTGCGCGCCCTGGTCCTGACGCCGGCGCCTACCTGGACACCCTGCAGCGGCTGCTTGCCTTCCAGCAGGCTCGCCCTCCTGGTCTCTTCCGCCTACCGCTATGCCGAGGCCAGCGTGGCGGAGAACACCCTTCGCTCCTATCAGGCCGACTGGCGGAGCTTCAAGGGCTGGTGTGAGGCCCAGGCGGCCCTCTCCCTGCCGGCCAGCCCGGCCACCGTCGTCCTCTACGTCGCCTGGCTGGCCGATCGGGGCCGCAAGGTGCCCACCATCGAGCACCAGCTCTCCGCCATCGCCCAGGCCCACCAGCTGGCCGGCCTCGATGCGCCCACCCAGCATGTCGATGTGCGTCGGACCATGAAAGGGATCCGGCGCACCCTGGGCCGGACCCGCAACGCCAAGGCGGCGCTCTCCACTGCCGAACTGCAGCGGCTGGTGGCCACCTGCGACCCGGGCACCCTGGCCGGGCTGCGCGACCGGGCGCTGCTGGTGCTGGGCTTCGCCAGCAGCTGCCGACGCAGCGAGCTAGTGGCCTTCGACGTGGAGGACATCGAGGCGACGGACGATGGCCTGCGCGTACAGATCGCCCGGTCCAAGACCGACCCCGAGGGTCACGGTCGCGAGATTGGTGTCCCCTACGGCTCGCACGTGGAGACCTGCCCGGTGCGGACACTGCGGGCGTGGCTCCAGGCGGCAGGGATCGAGCGTGGGCCGCTGTTCTGCGCGGTCGACCGCCACGACAACGCCCAGGAGGGACGCCTGACCGACAAGGGTGTGGCGCGGATCGTGCAGCGGGCGTGCCTTCGAGCCGGCCTGGACGCCACCAAGTACGCGGGCCACAGCCTGCGCCGCGGCTTCGCCACCACGGCGGCCAAGAACGGGGCGCCGCGGGAGTCCATCAAGCGGCAGACGGGGCATCGCTCTGACGCCATCCTCGACCGCTACATCGAGGCGGGAACGCTGTTCGAGAAGAACGCGGCCGCCTACCTGGGCCTCTGACCACCCGGGAGTGCGGCGCGGGGCGCAGCTGGCTGCGCGACATGGAACCTGGTCCACTCGCCGGCGACGTCAGCGACACAATGTCGGCATGTCGCCATCGACCCGCACGCCGCCGCCGCCGTTCTCTGCTTCCGCTGCAGATTTGCCGTGTGCTGGGGGACGCTGTGACCGGATCCCAGATTCCGAATCTGATCGCGCCGCTGAACGTGCCGGAGTCGCCACTGGACCAACAGAACACGAAATGGAAGCGTCTGTTCAATGCGGTGGCGGTGGCTCAGAATCGGCAGCGTCACGGTCGACCATTCCTACGGCTGGTACGCGAAGTGATGGCGCCGGTGCGCTTCCCCTCTCCGGCCGAGTTCGAGGCGTGTCGGACTCTGGTGAACGAGCGGTTCCTGCTCTCTGGCTTTCGCGTGGCAGAGGATGGGGGGCTCGACCGGGTTCGGGCCGCGACGACGCTGGCCGAGGCGCAAGAGCGTGCCGCTGACCTCCGGGCGGAACTTGGCCGTCGGAACGTTCATCCAGACGTTCTGCACTTCTGCCGCGCTGAGCTGTTGCAGCAGAACTATTTTCACGCTGTTTTAGAGGCCTGCAAGAGTGTCGCGGAGAAGCTGCGCGTGCTGACGAGGGAGAACGGCGACGGCGCGACCCTGGTCGATGCGACGTGTTCGCTGTCGTCTGGACCGCGGGTTGCGTTCAATGACCTTGCAACCGATTGGGAACGCTCGGAGCAGACGGGGTTGGCGACGCTGATGAAGGGGCTGTTCGTCACCTTCCGCAACCCGACCGCACATGCACCGAAGGTGCTCTGGGCGACGTCGCAGACCGATGCGCTGGACATGCTCACGCTGGCGTCGATGCTCCACCGCCGTCTGGACGTGGCGACCGTGCGGTAGCGGGAGCGCGCAGTCTCCAGAGTCCGGACCTGCGGCGTCAGGGTGATTGGCCTGAGGATGACGACGTACGAGGATGATGTGGATCATGGTTGCGGTGGACGCCAACGGCGGCGCCTCAGCCCCATCGTCCGGCGGTATGAGAGAAGAGCAAGTTCATATGCCCGGACTGCGGCGGCCATAATCAGCGGACTGTGAGTCCCCGCCGCGATTGCGCGCTCGATACGGCGTTCCAGCAGCGGCCAGTACGCATCAGCGAGCTGTAGTTTGCGGATGCCGGACTGAGGCCATGCGTGCTCTATGTTTGGGGATCGGTTGGTGCGTTGGCGGCGAATGTCATCGATTAGACCCACGCGCCCGTGTAGATGGGACTTTGTGGCAATGGTGAGCATGGCGTCGGCCAACTGTGCATCGGTGAAGTGCGCGAATTCAAACGGGTAATGACCCCAAGTCCTGATTTCAACCATGCGAGCGGGACGGCCGTATAGGTCGGCCCTGAGGTCGGGTGGTACGTCGTGTGTGATGGAGTTGAGGAGCAGGATGCGTTGGCGACGACGCTTGGCCGCTGTGGCGTACTTGTTCTCGGCATCCGTAAGGACGAGGAATCGCGTGACCGGGCGATCGAGCGTGACCAGGTCCTCCCGAGCCTCGCCGAGGCTCGGAGCGGCGGCAAAGCGTGCCAGCAGGGAAAGGTCTTTCTTCGTCCCGCCGAAGTTCTCGATGCGAATGAAGTCCGGGTCGTTTCGAATGCCGAGCAGTGCGAATACCTTTGGCAGAATGGACTGTTCGGTCTCACCTTCCACGCCTACGACGAGCGGTGGATGAGGGGAGAGGTGCAAATCGTTGAGAGCGGCGTCGAGTGACGTGGGTCGGTCACGTAGCCACTGCTGGGAGAGGGGCTGACGATAGGGTTCCATGGCGGCTGCGTCGTTCTCGTCCACAGCGCGATGGAGGACATCGGCCGCAACGCGGTCGTCCATGGCGGTGAGTGCTTCGCCGCGCAGCGTTGTCCACGACTCGGACTTCGCACGGCGCACGATGTCGTAGAAGTCGCCGAGGACGTCCTCAGCGGAGGCAGCGAGGCGAAGCTGGTCGGCTTGCTCGCGTACGCGGGCGCTCGTGACTCCGAGCCACGAGAGGGCGTCAGCGGGATCGAACTCGAGACGTGTCGCCCGCCAGACGGCCACGGTGTGGCTAACTGTTTGCATGATCTCCGGCCAGTAGACCGTGTCGAGCGCTGTGAGCACGACGGCGAGGCCACGCCAGGATTGGAGGGTGGAGATGAGGTCGTCTGAGGGCACGTCCCCGTCATCGAGGCGCCAGGCGTGTGCACCTGGAGCTGTCCAGTCTGGTTGGAGAGCGCTGACGACAGACCGCGCGCGTCGAAGGCCGAGCAGCTGGTGGTGCGAGTAGAGATATGCGGAGTCCATGACTGGCCAGGTGATCTGACGCTGCTCGGTCGGCCAGGCCACGAAGGGCTCGACGGCGGGATCAGCGACGCGTCCCTCGGTGGTCGCGCTGAACAGCACCGACGTGATCGTGGAGTGCCCGTGTTGGAGGGAGAGACTATTGGTGACGTCGCGGATGCGAGTGACATCCCCGCCGGCGAGGTCCACGCGGTAGAAGGGCACCAGAACGCGAGTTCTGTGAAGCTCTTCTAGGGCAGAAATGTCGAGCGGCCATCCGCCGATCCCATGAGTCCGACGGTGGTCGGCGCAGCGCACGAACTCGTCGGCGGTAAGGAGAGGGACCTGGCTGAATGGCCATCTGAGCTCCAGCAGATCCAAGGTGGTCCTACTCGAGGGGGCCTGAGCGCTGGGCACCAATGCCGTGAATCTGGACCTTGCTGAGATGGTTGCTTCAGTCCTGGGTCATCCAGAGGTCCATGCGGCGATGTTACTGCCGAGTCGGTAGTGATGGACACCATCTCCCTGATCCGGCCGCCCCCCTGCGGCAGCCGTTCCGTCCGTGCGAAGCGCATCGCGCGGCCCGACCGGAGGTGCCGAGTCAGTCGCGGCGTTGCGCGCCGCGGGTCTGCACGAAGAGGCTGAGGTAGATGGGTTCGTGGGACACCCGCATCTCAAGATCATCGGGATACGTCTTACGTACCCACGGCGCGATCTGCTCCGGCGACCAACGATTGACCAGACGATCCTCGACGATGGCCCGTAGACGCAGGGGTCCCCGGGCCTCT
>JALZAW010000236.1:4294-4821 GCA_030948155.1 Candidatus Dormiibacterota bacterium
AAGCAGGGCTTCCGTTGATGCCTCGGCAGCCTGGAGACTTAATGTGTCGACGTCGTGAAGGTTCATGTCGTCGAGGATGCCCGACCAACAGACCGGGACTACCGATGCTCAAAGTGTGGACACATCGTCCAACCTGGCAAGAAGTACTTCTACCTGGATCACTGGCGAGCGCCGCGCAGCTTCTGGTACTCGGAGCAGCCGCTCCCTAGGAACGGCTACTGTCCGACGCCCCAATTGCGATAGGCGTTGCTTCGGGAACCGGCTGCCTCATATGTAGGAGGCCCATGTGGTCCTGAGGTACGGTGACGGCGCGAATTGTCCTCAAGACAATTGAGCCAATGTCTCCATGGAAGCGCCGAGCATAACAACGCCTACGCGCGAACAGCGAGGCTCCTCGATCTCCACTCCCGTCGCTAAACCCGTGGTACTGGTTTTCATGGGCGTATCCGGCTGCGGCAAGACGAGGGTGGCCGCGATTCTGACTGGCCGCCTGGGCTGGCCGTTCGAGGAGGGCGATGCACTGCACC
>JALZAW010000237.1 GCA_030948155.1 Candidatus Dormiibacterota bacterium
CCGGCGACGATCTGGCTGGACTTTCATTCCTGAGCTTTCCCCCCATCCGGGGTCAGGTTTGGACCGGCTTCACAGCCACCGCGCGGCGCTATCGCGGCCGCGGTGCCGCCTGGGCAGCCAAGATGGCGACGCTGGCGCAGGCGATCGAGCTGGGCGTGAACGAGGTGAGAACGGGCAACGACGAGCGGAATGCGCCAATTCTCCGCATCAACGAACGCCTGGGCTACGAGCTCCTACCGGGCTGGCTCCGATTCCGCCGCCCGCTGTGACTCGACATTGCCACCAGGGAGCCAGTTCAGCCGACCAGGCTCAGCACTTCGGTGGCGTAGAGCCGCAGCTTGGCCGGGCCGACACCCGGCACTGAGGCCAGCTCCGCTGCAGTGCGGGGCCGGCGAGCGGCAATCTCCGCCAGCGTCCGGTCGGAAAACACTATGTAGGCAGGCATCGAAGCCTGGCGCGCCCGGTCCAAGCGCCAGGTTCGGAGTCGGGCCAGCAGTTCGGCACTCTCGGGGCTCTCAGCCGCCAAGCCGGTCGCGGCGGATCCAGAGGCCGACCGCACGGCTGTCGGTGTGGTGGCCGGCAGGCTCAGCGCGACGGTGGTCTCGCCGCTCAGCACCCGGCTGCCCAGCTCGGTGATGGCAAGCCTCGGATACTCGCCCGACGTATGCCGGGCGAGGCCAACCTCGACCATCTCCGTCAGCAGCTCCCGCAGTCGGCCGGGCGGCCAGCGCAGGGAGCCGAAGAACTCGAGCTCCTTTAGCCAGGGCTGGCTCCGCAGCCAACTGGTTTCCTGACCGGCGATGATGGCGGCGATCTTTTCAGCGCCCAATCGGTCGGAGAAACGGCGCAACGCTGCCAGCACCCGGCGCAGATCGTCGCCTGCTATCGATTCCTCCTTGCCCCGGCCAGGATTGAGGCAGTTGTCGCAGGCCGAGCACGTCCGCGGCACTCCCGGCTCTCCGAAATAGTCGCCGATCCGCGCGTGCCGGCAGGTCCGCAGCCGCGCGTAGCCGAGAATCTGCGCCAGGCGGGCATAGATCCCGTCGCGGATCCGAGTCGGCTTGGCAGGGTTCTCGGCGAAGTAGGCGTGCAGGTCCCGATCGGCCGGCGACCAGAGGAGCACACATTCGGCCAGCTCCCCGTCGCGACCCGCTCGGCCCGCCTCCTGGTAGTACGCCTCGATGCTGCCGGGCAGGTGGTGGTGGATGACCTGCCGGATATCCGGCAGATCGATTCCCATGCCGAAAGCTGTGGTGGCGACCACCACTCGGACAGCGCCCGCAGCGAACCGTTCCTGGACCGAGCGACGGTCCCTGTCCGCCAGGCCGGCATGGTAAGCCGCGGCTGGCAGTCCCCGAGCTGTGATCAGCTCCGCCACCTGCTCTGAATCGGCCCGGCGCCCTGTATAGACGAGTGCGCGCCCGCTGCCCGGGTTGAGCGCCGCCAGAAGCGCCTCTTGCTTGCCCCTCTCACCCCTGCACTGCCGGGCGGAGAGCCGCAGGTTCGGTCGGTTGAAGCCGGTGACGAAGATCTCCGGGTCGCGGAGGCCGAGGCTGGCCGCGATGTCTGCCCGCACCTGGGGCGTTGCGGTCGCCGTGAAGGCGGCGACGGGCGGTCTGCCGCAGGCGGCTACGGCGCCGCCGAGCTGCCGGTAGTCCTCCCGGAAGTCGTGGCCCCAGCTGGAGATGCAGTGGGCCTCGTCGACCACGACCCGGCGCAGCCCTATCCGGTTCAGGCGGCCCACGAAGCCCGGTGCCGAGAACCGTTCAGGGGCTACGTAGAGCAGCTTTATCTCACCCGCTTCGGCCAGCTCCAGCTGCAGCACCTGGGTGGGGCGATCCAAACTGGAGTTGATGTAGCCAGCGGCGACGCCAAGCCTGCGGAGGCGATCGACCTGGTCCTTCATCAGCGCGATGAGGGGAGAGACGACCAGAGTCAGCCCTGGAGCGGCCAGGGCGGGGACCCAGTAGCTGATGCTCTTGCCGGCGCCGGTGGGGGCTACTGAGAGAACATCCCTTCCCTGGAGCTGAGCCTCCACCACTTCCCTCTGGCCGGCCCGAAACGACTGCAGGGCGAAGACTTCCTGCAGCACCTGGAGCGGTTCCGAGAGGGCCAAGTCGCCTCTCAGTCTGCCCCTCCTGACGACTTTGCCCGACCTCGCCTGTGAAGACGTGGGGCAGGTGGTGTTGTAGGGTCGAACCGCTGCGCAGTGGGCAGGATCTGACAAGCTTGCACGCGATGCTGCAAGCGAGCCTCACGCTGTTCGTGGTCCTGCTCCTGGTGGCCAGCGTGGTCGCGATCCTGGTGAAGGCGGTGCCAGTTCCCTACGAGGTGGCCCTGGCGGTGGTGGGCCTCGCCGCCGGCAGCTTGGCAGCGACCATTCCCTTCCAGCTGACGCCCACAGTGATCTTGGCGGCCTTCCTGCCCGGCCTGCTCTTCGAAGCCGCCTACCGGCTGGACTGGCGGCTGCTCCGCCGAAACCTGGTGGCTGTCATCGCGCTGGCCACCGTAGGCGTGCTGCTAACGAGTTTGTTGGTGGGGGGGCTGGTCCACCTGCTGCTTGGCCTCGCTCTACCGATTGCGTTTTTGATCGGCACCATGCTGGCGCCGACGGACCCAGTCGCTGTGCTGGCGGTGTTTCGGCGGCTGGGCCTGCCCGAGCGTCTGACCAACCTGGTGGAGGCCGAAAGCTTGGCCAATGATGGCACAGGCCTGGTCCTCTTCAGCCTCGCACTGGCGTTCACGACCACTGCCGGCTCGGGCCTGGATCTGGCTGGATCCTTCCTGCGTCTGGTCCTGGGTGGTCTCGGGCTGGGGGCGTTGATAGGCCTTGCGGCCTCACTGCTGATCAGCCGCGTGGACGACTTCACAGTGGAGATGACTGTGACGGCGATAGCCGCCTACGGTGGCTACCTGCTGGCGGATTCCCTCCGGTTCTCGGGCATTCTGGCGGTCGTGGCCGCAGCAGTCATCATGGGGACCTACGGACGGCGCCACGGCATGACTGACGACACGCGCCGGGCGGTCGACCTCTCCTGGGAATACGTGGCCTTCTTGCTCAACTCGCTGCTCTTCCTGCTAATCGGGCTCGCCGTACCGCTGCCACAGCTCCTGGCTGCCGCCGGCCTGGTGCTGGCAGTCGCCGCCATCGCCCTCTGTGCCCGAGCGGCGGCGGTGTACGCGGTGCTGAATCTGCTCCGCCCGCTGGGTCAGTCGGTGCCGCTTCGCTGGCAGCACCTGCTCGTCTGGGGCGGGCTGCGGGGAGCCATAGCTGTGGCTCTGGTCCTCTCGCTCCAGGGCAGGGGCGGTGCCTATGCCCTCGTGGCGACGCTTGTCTACGGAGCGGTTCTGCTCTCTCTCTTGGTCCAGGGGCTCTCCATCGGCCCGTTCGCTCGCCGGCTGCTGAGCCGGCCAGAGGCTTTGGCGTAACCTCGCGTAACCCCGCGGCGTATCTACTCTCAGATCGCGATGAGTGGATCACGCCCGGCCTCCGCCATTCCGACAGCCTGTCTTGGGCGTCAGCAGCAATGAAACCTGCCGAGCAGCCAGGCCGGATCTATGAGCTGCCGAGTTCCCCGGATCCGACTGAGCAGGCGCTCGAGGACCTCGATCTCATCTACGCCTACCTGTACGCTCGGGTCGGCAACCGGCCTGACGCCGAGGACCTGACCCAGCAGGTCGCGCTCAAGGCCATTCCCCGGCTCAAGCCGGATGCCGCTCCCGCGGCGGTTCGGGCCTACCTCTTCGCGGCGGCCCGCTCGGTCCTCGCCAGCCACTGGTCCCGCCGCCTGGGAGTGCCTGAGGAGCAACTGCTCGACGATCTCTCGCAAACCGAAGGCGAGGCGGAGGAGCCGGAGCCTATGGAGCGGGTTCGCCGCATCCTCGACGCCCTGCCGGCCAACTACCGGCGTCTCTTGGAGTTGCGCTTTTTGCGCGGCTACTCGCTGAAAGAGGTGGCCCGGGAGACCGGCACGACCCCGGCGGCGGCGAAGATCATGCAGTGGCGGGCGCTGCGTGCCGCGGCGGAGGTGAACGATGCCAGATAGCGAAGAAGAGAGGCAGGCAGACCGGCTGGAAGCACTCGTCCGCCGGCTCCTCGCCGGACGCAGCCCCCACCTGCAGGTGAGCGATGCCTCGGAGCGTCGGGCCCTCATGCTGGCCGCGCGGCTGGCGGGTGCGCGCGCTGCGTTTCCCCGGCCGACGCCCGAGTTGAAACGCCGATTGGCGGCCGAGCTGGGGCGCTCGGTACCGGTGTCCGGACGGCGATTTTCACGCCGCGCGGCGCTGGTCGCCGGCGCCGGCGTGGCCCTGGGCGCGTTGGGCGGAGCCGGCGCCCAGCGTTTGGCCGATTTGCTTCCCAAGCCGGCGTCAGGGCCGACCAAGACGGCGGCTGAGCGAGCGATTCTGGAGCCGCAGCCCGACACCGCACGTTGGTACGACACGGGCATCCGCTTCGCTGAGATGTCGCAGAGCCAGCCGCAGCGGGTGACCGCGGGTGCGATCAGTGCCTTTGTCATCCGTCAGGGAGAGCAGCTGACAGCGATGTCTTCCTACTGCACGCACATGCCCTGTGAACTCGTGCCCGCCGGTTCTCAACTCCGCTGTCCCTGCCACAACCTGAGCTTTTCACTGCAAGGCCAGTCGCTGGCGGATGGCTACGACCTTCCCTCGCTACCGCTGGTCAGGGTGAGGGTGAAGAACGGTCGAGTCGAAGTGATGGGGACTGCATGACGAACCTGCAGCGGCGTCGCCTGCATGCGTTGGATGGCTGCCTCAACCTCCTGGAGGACGCGCTGGAGAAAGGCATGCAC
>JALZAW010000238.1 GCA_030948155.1 Candidatus Dormiibacterota bacterium
ACCGGGGGCGAGAACGTGTACGCGATCAGCAAGTACGCCGCGGAAAGGCTGAGCTTGGCCTGGGGTGTGCAGAGCGGCATACCTGTCGTCCCGCTCCGCTACTCCTGCACCTACGGCCCGCGGCAATCCCTGCGCAATCCCTACACAGGAGTGATTGCCATATTTGTCACCCGGATCCTGAATGGGCTCCCGCCGATGGTCTTCGAGGACGGTCGACAGACCCGGGATCTCGGGTTCGTCGCCGATGTGGCGCGCGCCAACCTGCTCGCGGCGGCGACCGACATCTGGGACGGCGTCCCTGTGAACATTGGGTCGGGGCGCGCCACCTCCGTTCTCGAGCTCGCCAATCTTCTCTGCGCGGAGTTGGACCCCTCGCTCCAGCCAGTGCTCACTGGCGAGTTTCGTGTTGGCGAGATCCGGGGGCTCACGCCTGACACCAGCCGGGCAGAAGCCGCCAACCATTTCCCCACTGTCGGGCTCCGTGAAGGGTTGCGCGCCTACCTCGACTGGGTGGGCGACCAGGGTCACATCGACGAGCGTTTCAACAGCGCCGTAGTCGGGCTTCGTGCCACCGGGATGCTGCGCCGGACGGGTGCGGCAACCGCCTTGCGCCGGAGCGCCACGGTTGGCTGACGGTCCGCATGTCGCGGTCATCGGCGGTTCGGGCCTGTATCGGCTTCTCGACGACCCCGAGGAGGTGCGGCTCGATACGCCTTACGGCAACACCAGCGACGTTGTGAGCATCGGCAACCTGGGCGGAGCAACCGTAGCCTTCCTGCCCCGCCACGGACGTAACCACGAACTGGCCCCACACCAGGTGCCCTACCGCGCCAACCTGTGGGCGTTGAAGAAGCTGGGCGTTCGTAGGGTCATCGCCCCGGCGGCCTCGGGCAGCCTGCAGTCCGAGATTTTTCCGGGGGATATAGTCATCTGCGATCAGCTGGTTGATCGCACCAGCGGCCGCGCCGACACCTACAGCGAGCCGGGATGCGTCATCCATGCGTCACTGGCCGACCCGTATTGCGAAGCGCTACGGCATCTGGCCTGCGCTGCCGCTCGCACACTCGAGCTCCGCGTTCACGAAGAGGGAACGGTGGTGGTCATCCAGGGGCCCCGATTCAGCACTCGGGCGGAAAGCCGTTGGTTCGCCCAAGCAGGTTGGGCGGTGGTCAACATGACGCAGTACCCGGAGGCTGCACTAGCTCGCGAGCTGGGGCTCTGCTATCTGAACCTCTCAGTGGTGACCGACCGCGACGCCGGCGTCACCGGTGATCCCGATGCCCCCACCGGTGGCCTCCCATTCTGTCCTGGAGGTGCTTCGCCAGGGCATGGGTCAGGCGCGTGAGCTGATCAACGCGATAGTGGAGGGCCTGGACCGGGCGGGCGGCTGTCAATGCCAGGCATTGGCTGCCGAGGCCAGGATCTGAGGGCCGCAGCAGCGGGTCGTCGGGACTCAGGCTTGCAGCGTCGTCATAGCCCGATGCAGACCGGCATCATCAGGCGCCACCACTATCATGCTGTCCCCGCTTCGGCGCACCAGACCGACGGGTGCGCCGCCCACCTTCTTGGCCTCCATCGTGGGCCAACCTCCCGCCATCGCCGCCGGGATGACAGTTACCTCGGTGGCCCCCCCGGGACCTGCGTAGATGATGGTCATGACCTGGTGCCCGTCGACTGTGGAGATTCTGGCGCCGGTCACCGTCTCGCCCGGGAGGGCCACCACCTTGGCTGGCATCCCCCGACCCGCCGACCAGCCCGAGATTGCGGCGGGATCGGTGCTGGTGAAGGCCGCTGGGCGTCCGTAAGCACCGGCCGCATCGCCCATGGCTACGTCGGCTCCCGACCTTGGGTTCGCCACACGGCCGGGCAGCCCGGTCACAGTAGCGGTAATCAGCAGCAGTACTACCGCCGCCGCCACTCCGGCGAACGCCAGCCTCGGCCGCCTTACGATCGCTGCCACGAGCCCTGCCAAAGGCAGATTCGTACGCGAACGTGGCGAAGGTGCTGGTCGCGCTGCCGGTATCCGGCGCAGGTCCTTCTGGGCGATCGCCGCCGCGAGCGCCATATGTGCTTCCCGTTGCCACTGCACTTCGGTCGAACAGTCATGGCACTGATCGATGTGCTCGAGAATCGGAGCTGGGACACCGTCGACCTCGCCGTCGGCGACGGCTCCGGCGTAAATGCGCGCGGTGTCGCAGTTCACGGCAGGCCCGCCTCCAACAACAGCTTCACCAGCGTCCGCCGGCCGCGATAGATGCGGGACATGACAGTGCCCAGGGGCAGGTCCAGCACCTCGGCGATCTGACGGTAGGGCATGCCCTCTCCGGCATAGAGGCGGACTGGCACCCCGTGCTCAGGCTTCAGCTGAGCCAGGGCGTTGAGTATCGCCTGCCCCTCGAAACGCCGCATCACGGTTGGTTCGACTGACAAGGGACTGACGAGAATGTCATCCTCACCTAGTTCGGCCAGCGATTGCATGCTCGGGCGCGTGCGCTGGGATCTCCAGCTGCGCTGGTGGAGGCGGCGGCAAATGGTGAAGAGCCAGGCCTTCGCGTTCGTCCCAGGCTCGAAGGTATTTTCGAATCGGATCGCCCGCTCCAGGGTTGCCTGGGCGAGGTCCTCGGCATCGGCTTGGCTGGCCGTAAGCGACCGCGCAAAACGGATCAGGTTAGGGTGCAAGGCCGCGATCTCGTCCCGGAAGCCCCCGACAGCTGTCTCCTGCTCCACATGTAGTGCAACCCTCCTGGAACCCCTGCATTCCCGTTCGAGGCGAGACTTTCCGAGCCGAACCGACTGGGCCTGGACGCCAAATGACTACCTTGGGAGGGTGCAGCCTCTGCGCGGCGTCTGGAACATCCTGGCTACCCCGTTCCAGCCCGATGGCGAGATCGACGAGCGCAGCCTGAACCGGCTGCTGGAGGGCGTCCTCGCGGCAGGGGTCGACGGGATCACCGTGCTGGGTGTGGCGGGCGAGGCGCAGAAGCTGAGCCAGGCGGAGCGCCGCCGGGTGCTGGAGCTGACGGCAGCAGCGATCAGCGGTCGCGTGCCCATCTGCTGTGGCGTCTCCCAGGACGGCACCCGCGTCGCCGTGGAGATGGCACAGGAGGCGGCGGCCGCCGGCGCGGCAGCTGTCATGGTGGCGCCCCCCACGTTCCTCCAGCCGGGGCCGGCATTGACCGCGCACCTGCGGAACATCGGGGAGGAGGCCGGCCTCACAGTCGTTCTGCAGGACTTCCCGCCGGTCAACGGCGTCAACCTGACGCCGGCCCAGCTGGCCCAGCTGGCCGACTCCGTGCCAGCGATCCAGACCATCAAGCTCGAGGGCCTACCGACTCCGCAGAGAGTGGCCGAAACGCTGGCCCTCACCGGCAACGCAGTCACGGTGGTCGGCGGCTTGAGCGGGAACTTCCTGTTCGACGAACTGCGTCGAGGCGCCGCCGGAACCATGAACGGCTTCGCGTTCGCAGAAGTGCTGGTCAGGATCTGGCAAGCTTGGAGCGCTGGCGACGTCGACGCGGCGGCGGCCACCTATTTCCACTACCTCCCGCTTTTGGCCTCCGAGGCGCAGCCCGGCATCTCCATCGCCATCCGAAAGCATCTGCTCCAACTGCGGGGACTGATCGATCACCCGCTTGTGCGAAGGCCCGGACCAGAACTTCATGAGGGGGTCAAAAAAGACCTGGCAGACACCGTGCGCCGCCTCGGCGCGCTGGACGACTTCCCGATCACCAATCTGCAGGAGGCGAGGAGATGAGCGTGAGCCAGGCTCAGGTTAGGAAAGCAATCATCGGCGGCGAGCCTGTCGCCGCTGCCACCACCTTCCCGGTCGTCAACCCTTCGACCGGCGAGCCGCTGGCGGAGGTGGCGCGCTGCGGAGCCCAGGAGATCGACCAGGCGGTCGCCGCTGCTCGGCACACTTTCGAGACAGGCTGGCGGAAGACAACCGCCGTGGAACGCGCTCGGCTGCTGCGCCGCATTGGGGATCTGATCGACCGAAACTCGGAGGAGCTGGCCCGGCTGGAAACGCTTGACACAGGCAAGCCGCTCACCCAGGGCCGCGCGGACGTGCGTGTGGCGGCGCGCTACTTCGAGTACTACGCGGACACAGTGGAGGCCCTCTTCGGGGATACAGTGCCAGGCCCCAGCGACGTGCTCATCTACACGCTCAACGAGCCCTTCGGCGTCACCGGTCACATCATCCCCTGGAACTACCCGATCCAGATCTCCTCCCGCACAGCGGCGCCGGCGCTGGCGGCCGGCAACTGCTGCGTCCTGAAGCCGGCCGAGGAAGCGCCCCTCACCTCGCTCAGACTGGCGGAGCTGGCGCTGGAGGCTGGGTTGCCGCCTGGCGCCCTGAACGTGGTGCCAGGTTTGGGCGAGGAGGCGGGGGCTGCGCTGGCCGCCCACCGCGGCATCGATCACCTGGCTTTCACAGGCTCCGTGGAGGTAGGACGGATAGTCAGCCGGGCAGCGGCCGAGAACGTCGTCCCGGTGACGCTGGAGCTGGGCGGCAAGTCGCCCAACCTGGTGCTGGGGGACGCCGATCTGGAGGCGGCGGCACCGGTGATAGTCAACTCCATCATCCAGAACGCTGGCCAGACGTGCTCTGCAGGCTCCCGGCTGCTCGTCGCTGAACCGGTCCACCAGCGATTGGTGGCACTGGTGGCCGAGCGGATGAAGGCCGTCAGCATCGGGCCCGGCCTTGACGATCCCCAGCTCGGACCGCTGATCTCAGCCGTCCAGCGAGACCGCGTCAGCGGCTTTGTGGAATCGGTGGGTTCCGACGTGCGCCTGGTC
>JALZAW010000239.1 GCA_030948155.1 Candidatus Dormiibacterota bacterium
GTCTCGAGGCTCTTTCGGATCTCCGCTTGGGTCTTGCCGAGGTTGCCGAGGTTGCCGACCGCCAACCTGCCAGTGGTTACGTCGCTCAGTGTGCCCGAGAACCCGACGTCATTGCCACCGATCGACATGAGCAACACATCCACTGGGCGTAAGAAGCGCGGAGCATCGCGATGGTCACCCGGGACACGCAGCATGTTAACGACCTCATCGATCTGGCCGAACTTGCCTTGGAAGGCACGCTGCGGACCCAGCAGACCAGCATCAATCTCAGCGCCTGAGCACGCCACCGATATGAACGTCGTCAGGCGGCCTCGCCCCCGCTGAGCGGCAGCGGCAGCGGCGAGGGCCGGCGCTGCCTTCAACGTGCGCCAGGCTCGCGGCTCGAGCCACACCGGTCCCGGGTCCATATGCAGTAGGCTCTTGGGCTTGTCATCGGAGCCGAGAAAGACGCTAGCTACATCGGCCACGACGCTAATGGCGGCGTCCGTGATCTGCTCTCCTAGTCCCTCGAGAAACTGGACCGTTTCGACAGCAGCTTCGCCAATGAGGGGGATCTCCTTGACCTTTCTCGAAATACCCGAACAAACTGATTCAGCGTAGTGAGCTCACACAACGCCCTGGACCCCACAGTGGGGATCCCGTTGCGATCCGGATTTCCTTGCCCGGACGCGTAGGAGTCACCAATCGACACCACCAAGTAGTCGCGGAGGTTTAAGTCCGCTGTGACATTGGTACTGGAGCCGTGGCGGGCTGTGACCCGCACCCGTCCGATCGCGGGCAGCTTGACGGTGGGCAGGAGGTCGAATAGTCCGGTCTGGTTTGTCTCGATAGCGGGGAATCGGTTGTCGAGTGACTCCAACCGCCAGTGAATAGGGGCAGCCACAGTCGCCTTCACCGTTGTCAGCAGCGGTGTCAGCTGGTAACCCGCGGGGAATAGGACACCAGGGTTCCAGGCATGCTTCTTGCTGTCGTGGACGTCGGCAAAGCTGGTCGGTGCGGTTGATGACACAGTTGCAACGATCCTCGGTTCGCCGACAACGGGTGCAACTCCGGCATCCTTAAGTTTCGCTGGTTGGCGAATTCTCATGACGGACCTCCCAATAGTGTCGGTCCCGCCAGCGGTTCAACACTTCGCGCCTTTGCGACCTCTGGGTGACCACGCTAGAGGCTTCGATCTGGGCCGCTACTGGGGGCAGTACCAGGCCCAGTACCTGTTTTAGGTACCGGTTCGTGAAGAATGGCTGACAAGAAACTGGCAGTAGCACAGAATGCAGCCAGAGAACGATTTGGTCGAGTTGAGCCGGCGGCAGCGTGAGGTGGCGGGCCTGGTCGCCGAGGGCCTCAGTAGTCGGGCGATCGCTGTCCGCTTGTTCATTTCGGAGCGGACAGCCGAGTACCACGTTGAGCAGATTCGCAACAAGCTCGGCTTTCATTCCCGAGCTGACGTGGCGGGCTGGGTCCGCGAGCAGGATCAGACCGGATCGGCCCGGATCCGCGCGGGCAATCTGCCGCCGCCGTTGACCAGCTTCATCGGCCGCGGCACCGAGCTGGCGGAGCTGAGGACACTGCTTGGCCGGACCAGGTTGGTCACGCTTACGGGCGCCGGGGGCGTGGGCAAGACCCGGCTGGCGGTCAAGCTGGCCGGCGGGCTGCCCTGGCCCGACGGTGCCTGGTTCGTGGATCTGGCTGCGATCGGCGATCCGGACCTGGTCTGGGCCACGCTGGCGCGGAGCGTGGAGGTGACGGAGTGGTCAGGGAGCACACTCTCCGATGCCGTGGGCAGTCACCTGGCTACCAAGTCGAGCCTGTTACTGCTCGACAACTGCGAGCACCTTCTGGGCGCCGTCGCGCCGACGGTGGTGAACCTGCTCAGCCGGTGCGAGAAGGTGCACATCCTGGCCACCAGCCGCGAGCCGCTCGGCGTGCCCGGGGAGGTGACCTGGCCCGTCGCGACGCTCCCGGTCCCTGACGCAGTCACCTCAGAGAGGCCGGAGCGGCTGGCGGAAAACGATGCGGTGCGGCTGTTCGTAGAGCGTGCACGCCTGGCGCGACCTTCTTTCGTGCTGACTCCGGCAAATGCGGCGGCGGTCGGCAGGATCACGCGGCGCCTGGACGGTCTCCCTCTCGCCATCGAGCTCGCCGCCGCCCGGGTTAGAACGATGGGGCCTACCGAGATCGAGGAGCGCCTCCGCGATCGTTTCCGGCTGCTGACCGGAGGTGGCCGTACGTCCCTGCCGCGACAGCAGACATTGCGGGCAACCCTGGACTGGAGCTATGTGCTGCTGAGTGCGGATGAGCGCACAGTTCTGAACCGGCTGGCAGTGTTTGCGGGAGGCTTCAGCCTGAATGCGGCGGAGCAAGTCTGCGCCGACGAAGCGCTGCCAGGCGAACGGATCTGGGACCTGCTCTCGCGCCTGGTCGAGAAGTCGATGGTGCAGCGGGAGGATAGAGCCGGCGGAAGCCGCTACCGACTGCTGGAGACGGTACTCGCCTTTGCGCTCGACCATGCTGTGGACGGCCCGGATCTTGGTGATGTGCGCTCTCGACATGGCGCGTTCTTTCTCAGGCTCGCCGAGGAGGCGGAGCCATTCTTCCTGGGTCCGAGCCAGGTGGAATGGCTCGAGCGGGTTGGCGAGGAGGAGAGCAATCTTCGGACTGCTCATGAGTGGTTCCAGGAGCAAGCGCCCGAGCTATGCCTGCGGCTCGGCGCCGCTACACGACGGCTATGGCTGAGGCGTGGCCGCTTCACGGAAGGCCTGGACCTCGGAGTAAGGTCCCTCGCCGTCGACACCAACCCAACGGTCGCTCGGGCCCACCTCTTGAGTGGCGTCGCCGACCTCGAGCTCCACAGGGGCGATTACGACTCGGCGCGTGCACATCTCGAAGAAAGCGTGCGGATTCTCCGGGAGGCCGAGGACCTGCCGGGATTGGCGGAGGCGCTTGCACTGTCCGCCGCCATCCGGAACATGGGCTACTCGGACGCAGCGGTGGCGCTGCAACTTGGTGAGGAGGCCCTCCAGGTGGCCAGGACGGGTGGCGACGAGCGTACCCTCGGCCTAGCACTCAACCACGTCGGCTGCGTTTGGCTGATGTGGGGAGATACCCGGAAGGCCAGGGCGATGATAGCCGAAGGTGTCGACCACCTCCGAAGGTCGGGTGACGGATTCGAGACTGCAAATGTACTGGAGAGTCTCGCACTTGCAACCATGGAGTCTGGGGATAAGAGATTGGCAGCAGCCCTGTGGGCCGAGAGCCTGCAGATGGGGCTGGTGCTAGGCCGGAGCGCAAACATCGCCTGGTGCCTGAACGGTTTCGCCCGACTGGCCGCCGCCTCAGACCCTGGTCGTGCGTTGCGGCTGGCGGCAGGCGCAGCGGTGATCACGAATGGTCAGTGGGGACTTGCGTTGGGACAGTGGGAGGAGCGGCTTGTCCGGAGCTGGTTAGCGGGCGCTAGGAGCTCGCTGGACGCCGCATCGGCCGCAGCTGCCTGGCGAATTGGCGCCGCCATGCCTCTAGAAGAGCTCGTGAGCTGTGCGCTCATCGAACCGCTACTCGAGAACCGGACCACCAAGAGAGAACCGAAATGATTCGCTTTGCGATGCCCTGGCTGACGCCGATCGCCGTAGCGATGCTGCTGGTGGCCGTCTGTGCCGTCTAGAACCTCCAGCTGGCGAATGGCTACCACCGCGATCGCCAGTCAAGGGATTGTTGGAACACTGGGTGAAGAAGGGAAGCATGGACTCCAAGAGAAGGCGGGTCATATCGAGTAATCGATGGACGTCATGGCTCCGAAATCTCTCGTGGAGCTGGGGCTTGCTGGCGTTGGGGCAGTCAGCATCCTCGCGATCGCCACCTTGCAGTCCACTCTGTCCTCGGAGGTCAAGGCAGCGGTCATGGGTGGTTCCGTGGCCGGGATCGTTAGCATTCTGCTAGCTGTATTCGGAATCGTTGAGCGACAGTCGACACGACGCGAGGACCATGTCGTGCAAGCTCTCGCCTACTTCGGGGGCCACAGCCAGCCCCGGAATATAGGCATCTCGGTTATCGAAGGTTTCTGCACCCTCACACCGGCCCTTCAGGACCTATTCATCCCCCTCTTGGTGAACCAGACGATGTTCCTCCTCGCAGAGTCCGGGCAGCACGACGCCCCTCACGAAGTCGACAACCTTGAGCGGATTGTCGGATTGCTAATCGATGCAGCAACGCCCAGACAGCACTTCATGCCGAATTACGAGCGGTTGCTCAAGGTAATGAATGAACGCTACCAGCAAACCATTGCGCAACGGCCGGCCGCCGCCGGTGGAGGCGATGGTAGTAAGCACAAGGGGCTCGAGGTGGACGCAGCAACATTGCAGCAATGGATCAACGAGTTCGGCCGGAAGCTAGCCGTACCTTCCGGGCGGTTACAGTAGCAGGACACGTCGAGGGCCTCGGGTTGGCAGCGGTGGCGGCGCGCCGAACGAGGCCGTGGGCTCCAGCGCCTCCCACTAAGCGTTCTTAGTGAGAGAAAGCCATGATACGGAGGGCGGGGCGCCGTTCGCCAAAGCTATCGCAAAGGCTTGTTCGTACCGCTTAGTCTTCTAACACAGACAACGACGAGTGGACGGTCGGCCGGCGCTACTTCGGCACCGAGTCCATGAATAGGCTTTATGAGCCCTCACACGACGAGGCGGTACAGGCTCTGCTCGAACTGCAGAGCGCGGAGGATGTCAGCGGATCCGCGCGACCCGATCTGCACCAGCTCACGCGACGCGACCTCTCAGCGACCCAGGTTATTCACGAATGCGGGTATGG
>JALZAW010000014.1 GCA_030948155.1 Candidatus Dormiibacterota bacterium
GGGTCGGGTGGAAATGCTCCAACCCCGCGGCGAGCGCCCTGACCTGGACGTTGGATTCATGCTTCAGCCGCCCGGCGATCCGGACGCGCCCCGACGAAGGCTCTGGCCACGCAACGGCGAGCCGCCCGCTGCCGCGCCCAGCAGCGGTCGGATCCAGAACTCTGATCGCACTGTGGGCGCTGATCTCCGGTCGGGTCAGCACCGCGCCTACCGGGGCAGCGCCGGCCAGAGCTTCGGCGCTTTCCTGGACCGGGACGTCGAGCTGGAGCTGGAAGGCGAGGCCAACGACTATGTGGGCAAAGGGATGGGGGGCGGAGTCGTAGCCATCCGTTCCTTTGCGGCCGATGCCAGCGTGGACCCGGTACTGGCCGGCAACACCTGCCTTTACGGCGCCACGGGTGGCCGGCTCTTCCTGGCCGGCCGGGCGGGGGAGCGTTTCGGCGTCCGAAACTCGGGTGCCACGGCAGTGTTGGAAGGCGCCGGCGACCATTTCTGCGAGTACATGACGGGTGGCCTGGTGGTCGCCCTAGGACCTGTCGGCTGGAATGTCGGCGCGGGCATGACGGGGGGCGTGGCCTACGTCCGCGAGTGGGCCCAGCATAATCCCGACAGCGTCGCTGTGCGGCCCGTGCCGGCGGCCGACTTGCCAGCGCTCTTAGCGCTCGTCCAAGAGCATCATCAGCGCACTGGCAGTGTCAGGGCAGCTGCGCTGCTGGCGGATTGGGAAAAGACGGTGGCCGGCTTCAAGCAGGTAGTGCCGCTACCAGCAGCCGTTTCAATCCCTGCTCAGCCAGCGGGCGGCGCGGCGGCTTCTGGTGAACCTGCGGTGACGAGGCAGCCGAACGGCGCGCCGGCCCAGGCAGCGCGGCCGGCCTAGTAGACAGTTCTCACCTTCAGCTGCGGCGATCGCCTGGTGGCAGCTCTAGGGTCTTAGATGAGTGCCGCCTCGTCGCTCAGAGCCGACATCGAAGCCCACGAACACGCGCCAACGGCGGCTTTCTCGCAGCGCTTTTTTCGTACGGAAGCCGGTGGCTACGGGGAAGGCGACCGCTTTCTAGGAGTGCGAGTCCCGCAGATCCGAAGGGTCGTGCGCAGGTACTACCAAGAGCTTACGATCGATGATCTCAGGACACTGCTGTCATGCGAATGGCATGAAGTACGGCTGGCGGCGGCCCTGGCGGTCGCTGCCCAGTTTCCCAAAGCAGACGAGGCTCTGCAGAGAGCGCTGTTCGAGCTGTATGTCGATCAGCTCGGCGTCGGCTTGAACAGCTGGGACATCGTCGATGTGACGGCCCCAACTGTGCTCGGCGCGTACGTCGCCCGGCATGACGGCGGCCGGCTCGAGGACCTCGCAGATGGCGGCTTGTGGCACAAGCGGGCGGTGCTCCTAGCCACCCTGCATTTCCTGCGCCGAGGCGAGACAGCAAAGACCTACCGGCTCGCCGAAGCAATGGTCGGGGAAAAGCACCACCTTTTGCAGAAGGCGGTGGGCTGGATGCTGCGCGAAATGGGCAAAGTGGATGCAGGGTTGCTGGAGCGGTTCCTGCGTGAACATGCACCGACGATGCCGCGGACCATGCTCCGCTACGCGATCGAGCGATTGCCTGAAGAACAACGCCGGCACCACCTGTCGGCGCGGCCGGCGAGTGGGCGGCGGATGTCCGCCCGCCGACCGGCCTAGCTGAGCCCGTCAAGCAGCCGCCAAGCGCGCTCCGCCATCCCCGGCCAGGTGTAGTGCTCGGCCCTGGCCCTACCGGCGACGCTCAGGCGCCGGCGGAGATCTGAGTCGGTGAGCAGCCGCTCGAGACCAGCAGCTATCTCTTCCGGCTGCCGTGGATCGACAGTCAGTGCCGCCCCTCCCGCCACTTCGGGCAGAGAGCCGGTGTTGCTGACCAGGGCCGGTAGACCGGCTTCCAACGCTTCCAGCAGCGGCAGACCGAAGCCCTCGTAGAAACTGGGGTAGGCGAGCGCCGAGGCGTTGCGGTAGAGGGCTTGCAGAGCTACGTCGTCCACGTGACCCAGGAGGCGCACCCCTGGCTCCAGGGCCAGTCGCTGGGGCAGTTCGCCGTAGCCCCAACCAGGTCCTCCGGCTATCACCAGCGGTACGTTCACGCCGCGTGTCTTGAGCAGTCGATAGGCGACGAGCAGGCCGTGATAGTTCTTGCGCGGCTCGACGGTGCCCACGGCCAGCAGGAAGCCTGGCTCCAGACCGCCTGGCAGCCGCCCGGGACTGGTGACGCCGGCGGGCCGCCCGCCCAGTCCAATAGCATGCACGCGGCTCTCCAGCCCGGGCAGCGGGTAGTGCTCCAACACGTCCCGCCGCGTCGCCTCCGAAGGCGTGAGCACCAGCGCTGCTCGGCGCAGAGCCGGCGGCAGCAGGCTGCCGAGGTAGGCGCGCTGCTGCCAGGGAACTTCTTCCGGGCGGATCCGAAAGGCCAGGTCATGCACCAGGAGGGCGACGGCGGGAGCCTGGCGATTAGGCAGCGCCGGCGGCGGCCAGTACGGGTAGAGCATGCCATCAAGGCCTGCGCTGGCCTCGGCGCCCCGCAGCCAGAGCTTGTTGGCCAGTTCCTGCCGGTGGGGTGAGAGCCGAAGCCCGCAATCGGCCGTGTCGAGCCCGGCTACAGGTTCGCGACTGGCGAAGAGAGTGATTTGACGAGCCCCGCGCTGGGCGATCAGCTCCCGCGTCAACTCGACTGACGCGGTCACCATTCCCACGCGCCGACGCCAGCAGGCGGTGAGATCGACACCGAGGCGCTTTATCACTCAGAGACCGGGCGGCCGGGGAGGGACACCAGCTCAGAGGATCTCGGCGTAGCGCCCGAAGACGTCCTCCAGGTCTGGCGGCGGCTTCAAGGCACCGCCCGCGAGCGCCTCGAACAGAGTCAGGATGTGCTTCACGCCTGCCAGATTGACGCCCTTCTCGCGGGTCAGGTGCTGGATCACCTGCAGCTTACTTATGTCGCGCTGCGAGTAGCGGCGGCGGTTGGTTGAGGTGCGGAAGGGAAGTACGAGGCCGACGTCCTCGTAAAGCATCAGTGTGCGCGGGTGCGTCTCCAGGATCTCGGAAGCCACGCTGATCGTGTAGAGCGGCTTGTCGAGGTCGAAGCCTCCGCCTCTGAAGTCCCTGGTGACCATGCTCATGGCTCCCGGAGCCAGCGCTGGACCGAGCCCGAGAGATGGTTGGGCGTGGTCTGGCTCTTGATCAGATAGTCAAGGGCACCGAGCTTCAGACCACGGTCCACCAGATCGCTCTCGCCGTAGTTGGAGAGGATCACAACCGGCACCTGGCGCGTCCGATCGGACTCCCGGAGACGCTCCAGCACTTCCAGGCCGCCCATCGCCGGTAGGCGAATATCCAAGAAGATCAGGTCAGGCGAGCACTCTTCGGCTAGGCGCAGACCCTCGAGTCCGTCCTTGGCCATCACCACCCGGTAGCCGTCAAGCTCCAGCTTGAGCCTGTACATCTCGGCCACCATGGGGTCATCTTCTACATAAAGGACTGTGACTTCATCGCCGGAATGGTGAGTATCTTCAGCGTCTGCCATCTGCCAGTCATACTATCGCGTTATCCTCGTCTTCCAACGCAGCTTTCCGTTCCCTTCGATGCTGAGAACCTGCCTGCCAGAGCGCCTCCAAATCGTAATAGGAGCGTTCGCCGGGAAGAAACACATGGGCGAGCACCGAGTCGAAGTCGAGGAGTATCCAGCCGGCCGCAGCGTCCAGCCCGCTGGCCGAGAGAGGCCTGATGCGCCTCTCCCGGGCCTGGTCGATCATCTCCTGGGCGATCGCGCGAAGCTGGCGATCGGTCTCACCGTCGCAGATCACCATGTAGTCGGCCATTGTCGTCTTGCCGGCCAGGTCGATGATCACCGGATCCCATGCTTGCTTCGACTCGGCCGCGCTGACCAGCAGCTCGGCGACCTGGCGGGAAGGGAGCTCGGGTGATTCAGGCATGTCGCCTCCGTAGAGATGCTTCTCGCGAATGTAGGCCGCGACGGGCGGTGCCAGCCCATCTGCCGCCGGCTCTCCCTCGTGCCGCGCTAGGTGGCGGCGGATGTCGCTGGCCCTGATGTCAGGCGTCGACTGTCGGCAGATGAGAGCGCGCCTGGGGCTGATACCCGACGCGCGCAGGTCCTGGAGGCTCGGGCCGGGTAGGCCCGGACGGTTGACGATCACCAGTCGAGCCAGCCGCAGCACCTCGTCCCACTCTCTCCACGAGCGGAAGTCGCGGGCGGCGTCCCAACCCAGAATCAGGTGAAGCTCGTCGCCGGGTCGCTCCGCCTGGAGTCCGCGCAGGGTGTCCACGGTATAGGAAGCGCCTGGGCGGCGCAATTCAGAGTCCGATACCTCTATACGGTCCTCACCGGCCAGAGCCAGGCGGCACATCTCGAAACGATCGGCGGCGCTGGCCTTGGGTTGCCCTCGATGGGGCGGTTCGCCGGCGGGCAGGACGAGTACCAGGTCCAACCGGGCACATTTCAGGGCAGCCCTGGCCAGCACCACGTGGCCGCGGTGGACTGGATCGAACGTGCCGCCCAGCACGCCCACCCTCACGGCTGGTATTCGAACTCCAGGTCGCCGGCGCGGACCCTGTCACCGGGCAGGGCACCCGCCTCTTCCAGCGCCGTCGAGACGCCGATCCGGTCCAGCTGGAGCTGGAAGCGCTGGAGCGCGCTGGCGGAATCGAAGTCGGTGGTCGCTACCAGCCTGTCGAGCGCCGCTCCAGCGATCCGGTAGCCCCAGGCCTCCTTCACTACAACCGGCGGTTGGGGCCGAGAGCGGCGGCGGCGGAGCCGGATCACGGGCTCCACCAGCGCGGGCGCTGGATGGGGCACTGCCGTCAGCTCGCCAGCCAGCCGCCCCACCAGTTTGCTGACGCCTTCTCCAGTCTGGGCGGAGATCCAGTGCAGCGATCTCAGCTCAACACCGGGCGGCAGATCGACTGCCCGCAAGCTCTCCCGCAGCAGCCGCGTCGCTTCCAGATCCACCTTGTTCACAGCCACCAGGGCGGGCCGGCCCGCCAGTTCGGCCGAGTGGTGAGCGATCTCCCGCCGGACGATGGTGAAGTCCGCCCAGGGATCTGGGGCTGCTCCGTCGACCAGATAGACAAGCATGCGGGTCCGCTCGACATGACGCAGGAAGCGCAGACCCAGCCCAGCCCCCAGGGCGGCCCCCTCGATCAGACCCGGGATGTCGGCGATAACCAGGCGTTTTCCCCCCGGGGCCTGGGCCACGCCCAGCTCCGGATCCAGGGTAGTGAACGGGTAGGCGCCTACCTTCGGCGTGGCGGCGGAAATGGCGCGGAGCAGCGAGGACTTGCCTGCGTTGGGCGCCCCCACCAGACCTGCGTCGGCGATCAGCTTGAGATCGAGCCGAAGGTCACGCTCCTCGCCCTTCGGGCCGGGTTCAGCTGTCATCGGTGAACGATTCACCGAGCTTTTGAAGTGGACGTTTCCGCGACCGCCGCGCCCACCCGCAGCGACAACCGCCTCACCCCCCTCGTCGGCTAGGTCGGCCAGAATCTCACCTGTCACACTGTCGGTCACCACAGTTCCCGGCGGCACCGGCAGCCGCAGGTCGACCGAGCTCCTCCCTGCCTTGAGGCCGCCGTGCCCAGCTTCCCCGTCCTGCGCGTGCAGCTGCTTCTTGCGGAGGTAGGCGGCCAACGACGATTCCTCCCGCGTGGCGTAGAGGATGACTGAGCCGCCCCGCCCCCCGTCTCCACCGTCAGGTCCACCGCGAGGTTGATAGGGCTCGCGGCGAAAAGATACCGCCCCCCGGCCACCGCTGCCGGCCCGGACATGGACGCTGGCTGAGTCGATGAACGAACCGTGTTGCTGGTGTTCGGGCGCCATCAGCGCCCGAACGGGCGGGACTCGGTCAGTCCGCCAGTGTCCTGAGCCGGAAAACTAACCGGCCGGTGCGATCGAGACGCGGCGGCCATCCTTGCCCACGCGCTCGTATGTGACCTCACCTGTCTCGGTGGCGAAGAGCGTGTGGTCACGACCCTGACCGACGTTGGCGCCGGCTCGGATCCTGCTGCCGCGCTGGCGGACCAGGATGGCCCCGGCCGTGACTGTCTGGCCGCCGTAGGCCTTGACCCCCAGCATCTGCGGGTTGGAGTCCCTGCCGTTGCGCGATGAGCCCCCACCTTTCTTGTGTGCCATCAGTGCCCTGCGCCCTCCTCGGCCGGCCGTGGCGCGCGGGCACGCGGTTTGGTCGATTTCGGCTTGCTCTCGGCCTCCGTAACATCGACCTTCGGCTCGCCCTTCTCGCCCTTGGCCGGCTTGCCAATGCTGACAATTTCCACTGCGGTCAGGTCGGCCCGGGCGCCCCGATGAACCCGTACCCGCTTCTTGGATTTGTAGCGCAGCACATCGATTTTCTTCCCGCGCGGATGGCCGATCACCCTGGCGGTGACTACCTGGCCTGCCAACTCGCCCGGGCGGGCCAGCAGGGTGTCCCCGTCGGCGACCAGAAGGACTCGCTCGAAGGTCAGCTCCGAGTCCGTCTCGGCGGCTATGCGATCCACCAGGATTCGATCTCCGGCCGCTACGCGATACTGCTTGCCACCGCTCATGACGACGGCCGTGGCTGCTCCTTTAGGTGCGGGCACGAGCGGGCATTCTACCTGAAGTCGGCCTGCTGAGCCGCTACGGATGTGGGAGGCCCCAAGTCCTCAGCTCGTGCGCGTGGCAAGCGCCCGGCTTGCGCGGGCGGTCGCGGCTTTCCGGTTCAGCCGAGGCGGCTGGCGAGAGCCGCCAGTCCCAGAGTGCCGGCGGCGAGAAGGAGCACCAGGAGCCTGTAAGTGCGGCCCCCGGCCGGGAGCAGCCGGCCGAGCACAGCCGCTGCCAGCGCGATGGCGGCGGTTTCGAGGGCGAAGCGCAGGGCTCCGGCGAGGTCGTCCCCAACCGGCGGCAGGAGGACGGAAGCGCCGAGGGCGCACGAGGGGAGCCACAGCGCCGCACGCGCCGCCCGCCCGGGCCAGTCGACCGGCGGTGCCGCGAATCGGAGCAAAACAGCGGGGAGGCAGAGGAGGTAAAGCAGCCCGGCCACAGCCTTCAGGCCCAGGTGCAGGGGCACTGCGATGGCAGCGATGGCGGTCGGGCGGAACGTGCCGGCGGCGACGGCGGGGCCGAGCAGCGCCAGGCTCCAGCCGAACTGGGCCAGAAGCAGCCCACCAGGTCCGCGCTCCGCCCGGGTCGAATCCGCGCGGCCGACCGACAAGATCGCCCAGCCGGCGCCGGCTACGCATACCACTGCCAGCAGCGCGCTTCTTTCCGCCGCCGGCACGGGGTTGAACGGCGCTGCCAGCTGGGTCGCGGCGAGCGCCGCCAGCAGCAGCGCCAAGCGGCCGGCCAGCGTTAGGTTGGCAGGTCTGATGAGCCGCAGCCTCAGACTAGGGCCGGCGGGCTCGCGAGCGAGGCGACCCAGTCCCCATTCGGCGCCCAGGCCGAGCCCGAGCACGCTGAGGAGCCCTGGGTAGGCGATCAGCGCCAAGCTGTGAAGACCGAGGTCCGTCAGGTTCACGCCGCAGCCGCCAGAAAGAAGTTGGGCCCGAGGCCCAGCGCCAGGCTGAGTCCGAGCGTCAGCAGGACTCCCAGTGTCGTCCGCCGGCTCGGCCTGCCCAGCGTGCGCGCGAGCCGGAAAGCGTGCGCCGTCCAGAGCGCGAAGGCGACCACGAGGAACGCCGCCAGGAGCCAAGAAAACTGCGCAGCCGCGCGCAGCGAGTAGAGACGAAGGGCAAAGCCGGCGAACGGCGCGCCACCAGCCAGCGCCAACGCGGTCACCACATTCAAGCCGCGGAGATCGGGCTCCGCCCTGCCCAGCAGGACCGGCCGGGCCCAGAGATAAAGCGGAAAACGCACGAGGATGAGCGAGAGCAGAGCCAGGACCGCCGTCTGGCTGCCGGCACCTGGGTAGAGGCCGAGTCCTATCAACGCCACCCCCCACTCGGCAACGAACGAAAGTCGCCAGGCCTCGGTACCGCTCGCCGCTCGCCAGGCGCCGACGACTCCCCAGAGCAGATTGAGCACTCCAGCGAGCAGGAGTGTGGCCCCGAACACCCCCCTCTCCTCTGCGCTCAGCAGGGGGAGCAGCCGCGCCGGCAGACCGAGCGCCAGAGCAGGGCCGAAAAGGCCTATCCAGGGCACCGGCGAGGAACTGGCCGGCTCGTCGCTGCGCAGCTCAGGCAGGTAGGGAACGAGCGCGGCCGCCGCCACGAGCCCCAGCGCGAGCAGCAAGGCCCCCGCCCGGCCGAGGGGAACGCCCCCAGAGCGCAGGAGCAGCCAGCCGAGCGCGAGAAGCGCCGCCGCGATGACCGAGGGCCGAACCCTGACCGCGAAGGTGCGCCGACCTGGCTGGCTCGCCTGAAGGACACCCAGCAGCAGCAGGATGATGGCTATCGAGTTGGGATCCGGCATCACCAGCAGCGCCGCCAACGCACCCAGGGCTATGCCGCCGGCGGCGATCAGGTTGCCTCGCTGCCGAGTCAGCGGAGCGAAAGCGCAGGCAAGACCTAGTGTGACCGCGCAGGCCAGAAGGCCAAGTCGGGCGGAGCCCGGCAGCGGCGGCACCACGCCCCGAGTCACCGCCGGTCCCAGCAGCGTGAGCCCCCAGAGCGTCAGGCCGCCGAGACCGAGGCCGACAGTGCCTGCCGACAACCGTGCTGCCGGGGTTCGCACTTCCGCGGAGGGGCCGACTGCGCTCACTGGGACGCCTCGGCATCTCGGACGGGCAGGCTTGAGATCACCAGGCTGACCAGTCCGCCCGCCAGCAAGCCGAGCTGGCCGCTGAGCAGCGAGAGACCAAGCGCGAGCGCAGCGCCGCCAGTGAGTGCGCCCGAGCGGGCGCCGCCAGACAGAATGCGAGCGGCGCCCAGGCCGGCCACTGTCAGGGCCGCCAGTCGAGTGGCTCCGCCCTCCGCCGACAGCAGATAGAGTGCGATGTAGGCGGAGAGCGGGAGCACGAGCAGAGCCAGGATGAGGCGCGGTGTCGAGCCTGCCTGCAGCACTCGCCAGCCGGGCTCCCCAGCACGCAAGCGCAGCCCGGCCGACAGCGCAGCGGCGGTAACCAGAATGGCGGCGGCAGCGGGGCCGGCCTGCAGGAAGGCAGGTAGTCCCAACCCCCCACCCACCAAGCCGAGTCCCAGCGCGAGGGCACGCCGGCCGTCAGAGACAGTGATGGTGGCTGCTCCCAGCCAGGCCAGCAGGGCGCCGGCCAAAGCCAGGGAAGTCAAAGCCGGGCCACGATGATCGCAATCCCGAGGGTCAGCGCCACCCCCAGCCAAGGCCGCCGGCCGAGAGCACGAGCATGCGCCGGAAAGTCGAACAGGCTCCTGTAGTCCTCCGGCAGGGCCGGCAGTCTGAAGGTCCGTGGCCAAGTCGGCCAGGCTGGCAGCCTGAACATCGGATCGGGCGCTGAAACCGGCGCCTGCGCCGGATGCCTGACCAATAGGGCCAGCAATAGAAGCCCGGCGAGCGGCAGCCCGAGCAGCAGCGGCTCCCAGCCCAGACCGGCGACCTGAGTCGCCGCCGGCTGGCCCTGACTCGAAGCTGGGATCAGCTCGGCGCCAGCAGTGAGCGCGAGCCCTGTCTGGAAGAGACCGAGCGACAATCCCAGCGCCAGCGCAGCGACAAGTGCCAGGCAGACCGTCCCCACTGACACCTTCCCGCCGGCTTCCGCTGCCGCTGCCGGCAACCGCAGCGCCCGCACCGCAGCCGCTACCAACACGAACCAGGCGGCGACTTCCCCGAGAGCCAGGAAGCCGCTCAGACCGCCGCTGTCCACCGCCGCCTGGAGCACCAGCACGCGGGCTCCGAAGAGAACTGTCGGAGGAACGCCGGCCGTGAGCAGCAAGCCGACCACTGCGAGCCGGCGTGGAACAGCCGAAAGCAGCGGGTCGATGCCGCTCAAGAGCCCTGACCCCACCAGCACCGCCAGGGCTGCAGCCACCCCGGCCTGGCTGCCCAGAGCCAGCGCCAGCAGCGCTGTGCCCAGGTTGAACACTGTCACCTCGGCCAGGAAACCACCTGCCTCGGCCGCCGCCTGCGCGCGACAAGCGGCACCTAGGGCCACCACCACACCCAGGAGCTGCAGCGTGGGGTTGATCCAGCTCCCCGGCCAGTGGCCGGCGCCCAGGTTGTAGCAGCGGGCGAGCAGGAGGAAACCGAGCGGCGGGAGCAGGGCGATCGCCACCGGGCTGGAATGGTGGGCGCAGGTCCGCCAAGCCGTGACAGGCCACGGCCGCCAGGGCGCGAGGCCGGCTGTCGCCGCCCCTCCGCCGGTCAGCAACAGAAAGGCCGGCAGTGTCAGGGCGAGCACCGGGCTGGCGCTGTAGATCGAGGTCCCACCGGCCAGCTCGACGCTTAGAGCACCCGCCAGCAGCAGAAGCGTGGCAGCCACCTGCCAGAGCCAGAGGGAAGCCAGGCGGCTGCGGCTGGTGTCATGGCTCAGGCTGGGCGAGGCCAGCGCCAGCAGGCTGCAGCAGGTGGCCAGGGCCACTACCGCCAGCAGCAGACGGTCAGCCTCGCAGCAGACCGCCGCCGCGGTCACCGCCAGGCTGGTCACGCCCGCATGTCGCGCCTTCCCGCGCTGAGCCACCAGAATCATCGCCACAGGGGCGAGGGCACAGAGCAGCACTGCCAGCGAAAGCGCATCCAGCCGAAGGCCGAAAGTAGTGCCGGCGATCGCCACCGGCGTCGACAGTTCAATCGGATTGCGGCCGCCGGCCAGCCACACCGCCAGAGCCGCTCCCCCCGCGCCCAGGCAGCCTGCGGCCGCCAGCCAGGAGCCGCCGGGCAGCCGGAATGCCTGCAGCAGCAGCGTCAGGATTCCCGCCAGTAGCAGCAGCCCCGGTGGAACTAGAGCCAGCAAGCCTGCAACTAGCGCCTAGAGGTGCGGCCGGGAACCCGGCCGAGAGATCGGGTGGTCAGGTGGGTCAGATCCAAGGAGCCGACGAGCACCGCAGTGAGCGTAATGGGGATACGCGCAGCGAGAAGCGTAGGAGGCGACGCCGGAGATGGCCCGCCTGGGCGCAAGATCCGGACGGGCTTTACGGCCGCACCTCTGGCAGGCGCGAAGGGGCCGGCTCATCCCCGCCTTTGCTCCTGAACCCGGCTGCGGCTAGGCATGAGCCAGGCGCTCGAGGACCGACTTCAGCTCCGCCGCCTTGGCTCGCTCCTTCTCCACCACCGCGCCGGGCGCCTTGGCCAGGAACTCAGGGTCGCTCAGCTTGGCCAGACTTCGCTGGTAATCCTGGCGTAGGCGTCGTGCCTCGCCATCGCCGACCGGCTGGGCGGCCTTGGTGGCGTTCGGGAAAGCTATCCGAATACGCCCGCCGGCGAGCTCCAGTGGTGCCCCGGCAAGCTCATCCACCAACTCCAAGCCGGCGACCTGAGCCGTCAGCTCGGCGAGCTCGGGATCGGTCCCGGGCGCGACGGCCAGGTGACCGCCGCGGGCCGAGGCGCCCACCGCCCGCCGCTCGCGCCGGATCTCCTCGACCAGGGCTATCAGGCGGCCGGCCGTTTCCTCGGCACCAGCATTGGCAAATCGCTCATCAGGCTCGGGCCAGGCAGCTCGCACCAGGAACTGCCTCTCGCCCGGTAGGCGGTGCCAGAGCTCCTCAGTCAAGAAGGGCAGGAACGGATGCAGCAGGCGCAGCAGCGTGTCGAGCACGTGCAGGCAGACGGCCCGCGCGGCGGGGTCGGCGTCCCGCAGCCTGGGCTTCGCAGCCTCCAGGTACCAGTCGCAGAAGTCGTGCCAGCAAAATTCATAGAGCCCGTTGATGGCCAGGTGGAACGAGTAGCTCTCGATGCCCTGGGTCGCGGTCTTGACAGCCGCCTGGAGGCGCGAGAGAAGCCAGCGGTCCATCAGAGCCAGGCTGGCGTCCGCCGCCGGCGTCGGCACTGGCTCATCACCGAGCCCCATCAGGACCAGCCGGCTTGCGTTCCAGAGCTTGTTGGCGAAGCGCCGGAAGCCCTCGATCCGGCTCTCGTCGAAGCGGACGTCCTGGCTGGACATGGCCACTGCCGCGGCCCATGCGCGAAGGGCGTCCGCGCCGTAGCGGCCGATGATGACCCGGGGATCGACGACGGTGCCCTTGGACTTGCTCATCCGCTGGCCGTCGGCCGTCTGGACTACACAGTGAATGGCGACATCCGAGAACGGCACTTCGCCCATGAACTCCAGGCCGCTGAAGATCATCCGCGTGACCCAGAGGTTGATGATCTCGCGGGCGGTGGCGTTGAGCGAGGTCGGGTAGAACGTCCGCAGGTCCTCGGTGTCATCAGGCCAGCCCAGCGTGGCGAAGGGCCAGAGCGCTGAGCTGAACCAGGTATCCAGGACGTCCGGGTCAGCTGTCAGGCCGGCGGAGCCGCAGCTAGGGCAGGCGGTCGGCTCCTCCACAGAGGCGATCCGGTGCCCGCTCGGGCAGGTGTACACCGGGATGCGGTGGCCGAGCCACAGCTGCCGGCTGATGCACCAGTCGCGGATGCCGCCGAGCCAGTCCAGGTAGGTGCGTTGGTAGCGCTCCGGGTGCCAGCGCACCTCACCCCTCGCACTCGCTTCGACGCACATCTGAGCCAGCTCGCGCATGCGTAGAAACCATTGCTCCGAAACCAGCGGCTGGATGATCGCCCCGCAGCGGTCGCAGTGGCCGACCTGGTGGGTGTAAGGCCGGGTCGCGACCAGGCGGCCCTCTGCCCGTAGGTCTGCCACCACCCGCTCGCGGGCCTCCAGATCAGGCAGACCGTCATAGCGGGGAAGCTCGGGCACGTTCAGGCGGGCGTCAGGGTGGAGGGCGTTGATGACCGGCAGGCCATGGCGCTCGCCAATCTCCCAGTCAGTCGGGTCGTGACCGGGTGTGACCTTCAACGCCCCGGTGCCGAAGCTGCGATCGACCGCCGGGTCGGCGACGATCGGCAGGCGGCGGCCAACCAGCGGCAGCAGAGCAAAACGGCCGATCAGATAGCTGTAGCGCTCGTCCTTGGGGTGGACGGCGACCCCGGTGTCGGCCAGCATGGTCTCCGGGCGAACCGTGGCGATCTCGAGCCGTCGATCGGTGCCCTCGACGTCGTAGGCGATCTGGTACAGCGTATCCGTGTGCTCCTGCCAGTCGACCTCCAAGTCCGAGATGGCTGACAGGTTCTGGGGACACCAGTTGACGATGCGTGGGCCTCGGTAGATCAGCCCTTTCTCGTAATAGCGCACGAAGGCGGTCCTGACCGCGCGCACGTACGCCGTGTCCATGGTGAACCGGCGGCGGGAGAAGTCCAGCGAGGCGCCCAGCTCGCGGTACTGCTCGATGATGGTCGTCCCGACTGTCTCGTACCAGTGGTCCACGCGGGCGTTGAAAGCGTCTCGACCCAGCTCCTCCTTGGTGGTGCCCTCCTCCGCCAGCTGCTTCTCGATCACGTTCTGGGTGGCGATGGCGGCGTGGTCGGTGCCCGGCAGCCAGAGCACCTCGTAGCCTGTCATCCGCCGGTAGCGAGCCCAGATGTCCTGCGGGGTACCGCTCAGGGCGGTGCCCATGTGCAGCTCGCCTGTCACATTGGGAGGCGGCAGCGCTATCGAGTACTTCGGCTTCGGGCTGCGCGGGTCGGCCCGGAAGAGCCCCGCCTCCTCCCAGCGCGCGGACCAACCGGCCTCTACGGCCTGAGGGTCATAGGCGGAGGGAAGGGCGTGGTGGTCTTTCATCTGGGCGTGCGCGAGCCTCGGTTTCAGGGAAGGCCGGGGTCGTTCCGCTGGATCAGCGGGCGCGCGCCGGCCGGGCTACGTCTACGACTGCCTCCTGGCGGCGCATGATCCGCCCATTGTAGGTGGCGGAAGGCTGGGAAGCATCTGCCCTCAGCCGCCCGAGCGCTTCTGACCCAGTACCCATAAGAACGTCGCTGGCCCGTCCGGCTCCTGCATGGTCACGACCTCGTCGACCAGCAGATCGAAGCCGGCTGCATGGAGTAGCTGGCGATTGGTCTCTGCGTCGAAGCCGCTGAAGAACATCGGGACGCCGAGAAAGTCGTCTTGCACGACGTCGCTCTGGCCGGTGGCGCTGAGCGTCGCGAGCAGAAAGCCCCCGGGCCGCAGCCAGCGCGAGATCCGAGTCAGGAGGCCGGCGTGCTGCTCTCGGGGAACATGCGTCAGTGAGTAAAAGGCGGTGACAGCATCCAGGCCGTCGGCTGGCAGGCAGAGCGTGGCCACGTCTCGCTGCTCGTAGCGAGCCCCGGGGACTCGCTCGCGCGCCAGCCGGATCTGCTCGCCGGAGATGTCCACGCCCAGCACGGAGTGTCGCGCGGCCAGCAGCTTGGTACAAGGCACGCCTGCCCCGCAGCCGAGGTCCGCGACGTCAGCGCCATCCGCCAGCCGGCGCTGCAGCTTGTCAAGACAGCGAAGACGAGGATCACCCTGGATCTCACCGATCCAGCCGAGGTGACGGGCCGCGATCGCGTCGTAGCCGTCGCGGACCACGTCCGAAGGCTCACCCGAACCGGGTGCAGTATGAATAGTCGATTGCGCTGAGGGTAGGACCCATTGCCGCGATCCGCTCTAGTCTCCTCTCGGTAGCCGCGATCAGTTGGCCCCCTGTTTGGACGGGACGGGCAACGCAGAATCCCCATAGGCTCGGCTAGGCTCGCTTCTGGACCGGCTGCCCCTCCCAGTCCCGGGGCCAATCGCCCAGCTCCAGTACATGTCTGTCGGGGTCGGTCACGAAGATGGAGCTGCCATGCCGGAAGTGGACAGGTCCCTCCACCTCGTAGCCGGCCTGAGCGAGGCGCTCACTCCAGGCTGCGAGGGACCCGGGCTCGGCGTAGATGGCGTAGTGAACATGCCTTCCGCCGCGCCCCCCGTGCAGTCCCACACCCTGACCGCCCGACCTCGAAGTCCAAAGTCCCAGCACCGCGTTGCGGCCCAGCCGGACCCACGCGCCGGGCCGCTCAGGAGGCCAGCGCTCCACCACGGCGAGGCCCAGCACGTCGCGATAGAAGGCGAGGGAGCGATCCACGTCCTGAACCTCCAAGACGAGCTCCAGTAGTCCTTGCAGGCGCGGCATCTGGCCGGAAGGAGGGCCGTGCGGCAGCCGGTCCGAAAAGCTAGGCGGATTCGCCGAGGCGGTGTGGCGGTTCCACGGCGCCGTACTCGAACTCCGGTTCGGCGCGATCGCGGATCGAGTCGGCGGTGATGACGCAGCGCTTGATGTCAGGTCGTGAGGGGATCTCGAACATCGTGTTGAGCAGCACCTCTTCGATTATCGACTTCAGCGCTCGCGCCCCGGTGCCGCGGCCAACCGCCTTCTCCGCTATCGCTTCCAGCGAGCCACGTTTGAAAACAAGCTCCACGTTGTCGAGGTGGAAGAATTTCTGGTACTGCTTGGCCAGCGCGTTCTTGGGCTCAGTCAAGATCCGGACGATATCCGACTCGTCCAGCGGATGCAGGGTGACGGTGATCGGAAGGCGGCCGATGAACTCCGGAATGAAGCCGTACTTCATCAGGTCCTCGGGCTGCAGCAGCGCGAAGATCTCAGCCTTCTCGCGCTTGGCCAGCTTGGTGTTCGGCGAACCGAAGCCGATCGAGCGGCGACCGACGCGCTGCTCGATGATCCGCTCCATGCCGTCGAATGCGCCGCCACAGATGAACAGGATGTTGGTCGTATTGATCTGGATGAAGTCCTGGTGGGGGTGCTTGCGACCGCCCTGGGGCGGCACGTTGGCAACAGTTCCCTCCAGGATCTTGAGCAGCGCCTGCTGGACGCCCTCGCCCGACACATCTCGCGTGATCGAGGGGTTGTCCGATTTCCGCGCGATCTTGTCGATCTCGTCGATGTAGATGATGCCCCGCTCAGCCCGGCTGATGTCGAAGTCGGCCGCCTGGATGAGTCGGAGCAGGATGTTCTCCACGTCCTCGCCCACGTAACCGGCCTCCGTCAGGCTGGTCGCATCGGCGATGGCGAACGGCACGTCCAGGATCTTGGCCAGCGTTTGGGCGAGATAAGTCTTGCCGCAACCCGTGGGTCCCACCAGCAGCACGTTCGACTTGGACAGCTCGACATCGCCGACGGATTTGGAGGCCGAGACGCGCTTGTAGTGGTTGTAGACCTGGACCGAGAGGACCTTCTTGGCCTCCTCCTGCCCTATGACGTACTGATCCAGAGAAGCCGAGATCGACTTCGGGTTGGGCAGGAAACCCGGCTTCGCCTTCTTGGTGGAGCCGCTCCGGCCATCCTCCTCCAGCACCTCCTGGCACAGGTCGATGCATAGATCGCAAATGTAGACACCGGGGCCGGCGACCAGCTTGCGAACCTGATCCTGGCCCTTGCCGCAAAATGAGCAGCGGGTGTATCGCCGGCGGTCTTCCCGTTCGCTCATGAGCGGT
>JALZAW010000240.1 GCA_030948155.1 Candidatus Dormiibacterota bacterium
GCCCGGTGTCAGCAGGATGATCGCGGCTGTGCCTGCGAACGAGAGCTGGAATCCGACATCCCAGATGAGCTCCGGTCGCCAGCCGAGCATCCCAGCAGCGGCCGCTGCCAACGAGGTCCAGACGTAGGTGGGGCGCCCGACCTGCGCGGCCACCAGAGCCAGAGCGCCCATCCCAGTCGCTCGCAGCGCTGCCGGCGTCGCACCGCCGGCGAGCGCGTAGAGGGCGATGACTACCAGAACTGGCACGACGGCCAGCCGGCCGAGGAGAGGGAACAGCGCCGCTCGAGCCAGCCGCGCAAAGATTGCAACCTTGAGCCCGCTGAGCACCAGCAGGTGCACCAACCCCGTCGCTACCAGGTCCTGCTGCAGCTGGGCAGGGATGCCGGAGCGCACGCCGAGCACCACTCCGACCAGCACCTGTGCGTGCGGCGGCGGCAGCAGCGCCGCGATGGCTGCCCGGTACCGTTCTCGCAGCCAGAGCGGTGCCGCCCTGATGCCGCCGGCGGCCTTCAGCAGGCGCAGCTGGGCCGGTCGCAGTTCGAACTGGATTCCCTTTAGGGCCAGCTCCGTCCGCCGGTCGAAGCCTGGCCTGTCCCGCGGGAGGGCCACCCGCCCACTGACCTCCACCTCGTCACCAGGAGCAGGCTCCACCTGCGACCGCACCTGAACCAGCAGCCGGCTGTGGAGGGTGAGCGCTCGCCCACCAGCGTCGGCAGCCGGCTGTACCACCGCCTCGTAGCCCTGGCTCTGGGGCTTGGGATCCTCACTCACGACCCCCCGGACGGTCACCTGCTGTCCCGCCAGCCGGACGAGTTCAGCCGGGTCGAGTGCCGCTGGCGCAGGCGCCAGTTCGACGCGCCCGACGCCAATGAGCAGAAAGGCCAGGCCCAGCCCGTAGAGCGCCGGCCGTACAGCGCAGGCGAGTGCTGCCGAAGCGCCGCCAAGACAGAGCGACAGCACTCCAAGCTCAGGGCGGAGGAAACCGCTGACGCCGGCCAGCGCGATTCCCGCGCTCCAGGCCAGCAGGCAGACGAGACCGAGCGTCATAGGTGAAGGTGAGGCTTGGCCTGCTTGTACGCATCCAGGCTCATGGCCAAGAGCGTCACCAGCTGCTTTAAGTTGGTGAACGCGCCGTACTGGTCCCGGTAATTCACTACTGCGGCGGCAAGCTCCGGGCTGAAGCCGGGTACGGCTGTCAGCTCATCGGCAGTGGCGTTGTTGAGGTCGGTCTTCGCCACGGATCCGCTGGACCTAGAGCCCGACCCGCTCGTCGAGCGGGCACCGCCGCTCGTACGGCTACTCGTGGTAGCGGACCGAGCCGGCACCTTGACCTGCTGGCCGTCCTTCAGGCGGGCGGCGAGGGCAGGCAGGCGCTCAGGATCCGCCTCGGCGGTCAGGCCGCCGGCCACCGCAATCGCGGCGTACACGCGCTCACCCTTGGCCAAGCGATACAGGCCAGGCTGCTTCACAGCACCGCTCACCTGGACCAGCAGGCCTGACGACTTGGGCACCGCCGCCGCGACATCCGGGGCGGCCGCCTGCGTGACCGCGGCGCCCGGCGAGACGGGGCGGCTGGTCAGATAGAAACCGGCCGCAATTGCGGCGAGAGCGAGCGGGGGCAGCACCAGAAGGACCAAGCGGGGCCAACCCGGAATGAGGCGTGGAGGGTGGAACATGGCTTGACGCTAGTGCCACATCACGGCGGGTGGGAATGCCGGTTGTGAAGGCCGCGGCGGTAGAGGCACTGTAATCTGGCCCTGTTCGAGGCCCTTTCATTGGGGGGTCGCCAAGTGGTAAGGCAGCGGACTTTGGATCCGCCATTCGAAGGTTCGAATCCTTCCCCCCCAGCTCCCAGTCTCTTGGGCTCACTGCGCCGCGCCGCTGACGGCGGGAACGGACCGGGGCGCGCCATCTTGGCAGCCGCGCGACGGGCCCGAACTGGAGGCTATCACGAAGGCTGGGTGGCGGTTGACCGGGGTGCTCGCCGTCGATGTCGGGCTGTGCCAGACTGCGCGCTGTAGTCGTTGTCTCCTACTCAGATAGCGTGGGCGTCTTACCGGTCCCACTCGCACACAGGAGGAGCAGTCCAATGAGCGTGACCGACCAATTGCTTCAGAACAATGAGAAGTACGCATCCGGGTTTGGGAAGAGTGATCTCCCGGTGCCGCCGGCAAAAAAGACAGCGGTGGTCGCCTGCATGGACGCGCGGCTGGACGTCCACAAAATACTCGGGCTCGAAGAGGGGGACGCCCACGTGATCCGTAACGCGGGCGGAGTGGTGACCGAAGACGTGATCAGGTCGCTGGTCATCTCGCAACGCCTGCTTGGCACCCAGGAGATAGTTCTGATCCACCACACAGGCTGTGGAATGCTGACCTTCAAGGACGACGAGGTGAAAGAGCAGATTGAGCGGGACACGGGGGTCAGGCCGGCCTTCGCGCTGGAAGCATTTTCAGGCCTGGAGTCGGATGTCCGTCAGAGCATAAACCGTATCAAAGTGAGCCCTTTCGTCCCTAACAAGTCGAGCCTGCGAGGTTTTGTCTACGACGTGAAGACCGGCCGCCTGGCCGAGGTGAAGGATGCTTCGCCGGCTGCCCGCTGATCGGGTGGGATGGATGGCCGATCCGAACCGCCCCCATCAAGGGCGCCGGTCGAAAGCGCCCTCCTTCTCGACGCTGGGCAGCCAACTCAGTCGCTTCAGCTTCCTCAGCGTGCTGAGCCTCTTTAGCGCCGGTTCAATCTTGAGCATCGGGAGTGCTGGCTCGATCTTGAGCATCGGCAGCGCAGGGTCGATTCTGGGCATCGGCAGCGTGGGGTCGATTCTGAGCATTGGCAGCGCGCGCTCGATTCTCGGCGTCGGGGCGCGCTGGCACTTCCCGCCTCACAGAGGCTAAGCTGACGATTCGGCGGGCCGCGCCAGCTCCAGCACGGCCGCCACGAAGCGAGCCTCAGGCATTGCCCCCACGAAGGAACCTGCACCGTTTATCACCGTGCGGGGCACTGACTGCACGCCGTGGCGTTGCGAAAGCTCGGGAAACTCGTTGGCCTCAACGCAGAGGGCCGTGACCAATGGGCTCGCGAGCGCCATCCGGTGGGCCAGGCTCACGGCCTGGGGACAGTGCGGTCAAGTCGGCGTCGCAAAGACCATCACATCGACTGGGTCTGTCAGCTCCGAGAGAGCCGCCAGCGTGGCCTCGGCCAGACCGTGCTCGCCGCGGGAGACCCTCTCGATGGCGTCAACCACAGTCGCGAACTCGTAGCCGGCCGGCAGTCCCTGCCAGCCCAGCCGGCCGCCATCCTGAGTCGGCTCAGCGTCGGCCGCCACCAGCGTCAGGCTGGGGACCGGCCGTTCCAGCTCCGTCCTGGCACCGACGTCCACAACCTCGAGCCGGACCTGCTCGGGCGCCGCAGCCGCAAGGTCTTCGGCCAGCTCTCGGGCGTTGCCGCAGGTGGCGCAGCCGAGACCACCGGGGAGGATCAGCCGGCCGCTGCCAGGCCGGGTGTAGAGCGTCAGTTGAACCGGGTCGCGGAGCCGTTCGCTGAAGCGCTGCTTCAGCTGCTCCTTCAGCTGCTCGTTCAGAATCGCCATCAGCGCTTCAGCGTTTCCTCGCGGAAATGCTCCCACACCCTGCCACTGCCGTTGCCGTGTCCGTTCCTGTCCAGCGATGGCCGTAGGCTCGGCTGACCGGCCAAGGAGCCTGCCGGCCCCGCCGTCCCATAGCGATGATGGCCGCGGCGCTTGAACCAGGAGTAGAGGATCGGCACCACCAGCAGGGTCAGCGCTGTCGAGGAGATCAGGCCGCCCTCGACGACCACTGCCAGTGACTGGGAAATGAGCCCCCCGCCGCCCTCGCTGGCGAAACCGGTGGCCACCGGCACGAGCGCCACCACCGTAGCCACGGCAGTCATCAGAATCGGCCGAATCCTGACCGAACCGGCCAGTACAAGCGCCTCTGCTAGGCCCCTGCCGGCCCGGTTGCGCTCCACGAAGTCGATGAGCAGGATCGCGTTGGAGACGACAATGCCGAAGACCATGAGGACGCCAAGCAACGCGGGCAGACCCAGATTCTGGTGAGTGAGATAGAGCGCCAGCAGGCCACCGATCAGGGCCAGCGGCATCGCGCCCAGGATCACGAATGGAGTCGCCACCGAGCGGAAGAAGGTGACCAGGATGATAAAAACGATGGCGATGGCCACTCCGATCGCTATGAACATCTGCTGGAAGCTGTCGTTGATGTCGTTCTGGGTGCCGCCGGTGCTGATGGACACCCCCGCCGGGAGCTGCAGCGACTGAACGCTCTGAGTGGCCTTGGTCGAGGCGCCCTGCGTGTCTGCGGCAAGCACATCAGCGTTGACTGTGACCTGCTGCGTGCCGTCAACCCGGGTCACTGTCGTGGGCGCGTCGGTCCGGGTCACTGTGGCTACGTCTTTCAGCGTCGTGCCCGGGCCCAGAGGGAGGTCGGCCAGCTTAGCGGGCGCCACGTAGCTGGGATCCACCCGCAGTGTGATAGGAGTACCGCCAGTGCCTAGCGTCCCCACGTCCTTCGGGTTCAGCACGCCGGCAAGGGCAAAGGCGATGTTGCTGGGCGTGAGCCCCCGCTCGGCCGCCTTATTCGCGTCGACCGATACAAGCGTCTCCGGCTGGCGCACAGCGAGATCCGACTTGACGTTGGCAAGATCCGAATTCCGGCCCAGCTTCGCTACCACCTGATCGGAGGCCGCGCGGAGACTGTTGGGGTCGCGGCCGCTGAGACTGACCGAGAAGGCGCTCGAG
>JALZAW010000241.1 GCA_030948155.1 Candidatus Dormiibacterota bacterium
GGTCTGACGATTGCATCTTGCATCCCATCGACGAGGGTCCTTGCCGGCAGGCGCCGGCGCCACGGGACTTGCCAGGGAGGAGGCGGGGGGCCAAGGCCACCCCGCCTCGGGCCATCAAGCGGGGACGAGTTGCGCTAGGTAATCGAAGACCTGCTCGATCGGCGGCAGCGGCTGGTTGAAGTCGAGCTCAGGCGGGAACAGCTCCTTCAGGCGGTCCTTGAACCAGACATCGTAGGGTCGGGTGGATGCGGCGAAGCCTCGGTTGCCCTGAACCGGATCGTTGCCTTCGAGATAGGCGCAGACGAACGAACCCATCGGCGTGGAAGTCAAGGTCACGACTTCAAGGTTCTGGCCGAGCGCTCGGCGCGACTCGGTGAGCTCCGCCTTCCGGGCCACGAACGCCTCTCGGGCGAAGGCCCGGCTGGCATCGTCCTTCCCGGGCAGGACGGGCGCGACGAACGCCAGCCCCTTCTTCCGCGTCGTGACCTGGGGATCGACCCACTCCCCGATCGTCTCGGGCGCGCGCGCCAGCGTCGTTGTGACCATCGATGGCGCCTGGAGGCCGGACACCGACTGGACGACGGTTCCGGTAGTGGATCCCCGCCGGATCTGGACGTTGTAGCCCTGGATGCATGCCACCGTCGACCAACCGAGGGGCACCCGGCGGAGCGTGGTCGACGCGCGGTTCGCAGGTTTGCGGAGGGCCGGCGCCGCGGGCTTCGACTGGCAGACCTCAACCGCCCCAACGTCGGTCGCCGCGCCCTGGGGCCGGGCGATCCCGCGCTGGTCCGTCACGGGGTCGGCGAGCACGGTCCCGGCATCCAACCCTGCGCTCCCCGGGAGCGGAACCTGGGGTGGTGCCTCGGTGGTCGGTCAGCTCCGGAGCGCGCACACCCTCCCGCCGGCCCCTCCTGCGGAACTACGTTACGCGCCTGGACTGTCGGTTGTCAGGCTCCTTCGAGCCGTCGCCGAAGGTTCTCGACGAACACCGCGCTCCGGCGGGCCAGCAGCCGCTGCATGAACGGCGCGATAAGAGCGGTGAGGCCCGAGGTGTCTGCCTCGGCCTGGCGGGTGAAGCGGACGGAACCACCGAGGTCCTCGAAGCGGTAGGTGATCCTCGGCTTGAGGCCAAACGGCCCGCTGTCGAAGTGGATCGCTTCCAGGTGTGGCGGCTCGAACGCGACGACCTCGCCGATCGACGTCGAGCGCCGACCCATGAACGGGAACACGTAGGCGATCCGGCTGCCAACCCCGATCGGACCGGCCGTGAGCAGCCGCGCCTCGGCCGCGTCGGTATGCCAGGCGGGCTCGTTCGTCGGATCGGTCACGTAGCTGAAGACTTCGGCGACTGGTCGCCGGATGGCCGTGCTGGCCTCCGCGTGGATCATGTCTCACCCCTTTTTGTCCGCCGAAGCAGCGTACACGGGCCGTGCGAGTTCAGGGCCCATCGGCAGGAGACCGGCGCCGTGGATATGCGTTGGTCAGCGAGCGTCGGCGAATGACACCAGACGGTCTATGGAACGGGCGTCACTTGGTTGATCCGCGGTCTCTGGGTTCTTGGACCGGCGAAGGCCCATCGTGGCTCTTGCCAGCACGCCGGTCTTGCGACTCTTCGCGCTCGAACGCGAGGATCGCCTGCTCCATGCGAAGGAGCTGTTCACCCTGCGCCTTGATGGCCTCCTCGATGGCGAGCGTGCGCTCGGCGACGTCCGTCAGGTGTTTCAGCGACGCTTTGGCGCCGGTGATGAGCTGCTCGTTCTGCTTTTCCCCCACATCGGCCTGGGAGGCCGCGTGCTCGAGGGTCAGCCGGTCGTGGGTCGCCGCTCGGTTGCCGGCCAGGAGGATGAGCGGGGCCGCGTAGGCGGCCTGCGTGCTGAAAGCGAGGTTGAGCAGGATGAATGGGAACGCGTCGAAGGGCTTAGTCAGGAGATAGAGGTTCGCGGTTAGCCAGATCGCGACGATGATGGTCTGGACGATGATGAAGCGCCAACTGCCCATGAAACCCGTGACCATATCGGCGACTCTCGCGCCGAGCGGAGCTTCGTCGATGAGCGCCCGGTTGACGGGATGCCGACTCGGCGTCCCACGACGACGTTTGGCCACGAGTCTGTCCTCCTGAGCACGATCGAGACGGTTCTCCCGAATGGTAGGGGCAGCCGGAGCGCCAAACAGGGGAATCGATCGGTGCGATCCAAGCTCGCGTACGTTCTGATGGCATCCGCTTGAGGCGCGACAGAACTCGCCTATGACCCCTGGTCGAGGGCCGAGTCCCTTTCGACCTTCCGTCACGAAGCGTCGAACCTGGGGCGACTCCCGTACGGCTGCCGGCAAGACATTCAGTACCCGTACAAGCGCGTAGGGGAGGTGTTGCGGTTCAGTCGGCCCTGGCCAGACCGAATTCGGCTCGTAGCCGGCTCGGTAGAGTTCATCCGCGACCCAGCGGGCTAGAGCTTTACCTAAGGCGCCGCCAGCGGAGCCAGGCCAATCGCCGCCTACTAGCTTCGAGGCCAGCAGCTTTTCGAGCGAGGCGGTGTCGGCTCTGAAACAGCCACGCTGCCATGGGCTGGATGCCTACTCGGCCTTGGTTGCTCTCGGGCTCACTCCAGACTGGCCGCCGGCAGCGCGTCCGAGCCCGGGTCGAAGATCGGCGATCTGGTGCTGGATCCTGCCGAACACTCGGTCCGGCGCGGCAGCCAGCCGGTCCAGCTGGCACCCAAGGAGTTCGCTCTGCTCCAGTACTTCATGCAGCATCCCGGCGAGGCGCTGACCCGTGCCCGGCTGCTCGAGCACGTTTGGGACTTCGCGCCAGGCTGATCGTCTCAGTGACGAGATCAGCGTCGTGCCGGGTTGCCGAGCGCGAGACCATCTAGCAACCCTCCGAGGCAGGCTGTCTGAGCTTAGCCCGGATGCACTAGCCCCTTGCCAGGAACCCGGCGACTGAACGTTTCGCTCCTTGAGTCAGCCCGGAGCGGCCGCGGTCGCCCTATCCGCCGGCGCCGCCTTCTTGGTGAACTCCCCTGCGACATAGGAGCGAAACGGTTCGTCGTACACGGCCTGGAACTCGGACCAGAAGCGGCTCACGCCCGGTTTGGCCTGGACCAGGCCGATGTAGTACGCATCAGAGCCGACCCATAGCTCCTTCGGGATCGAACCATCGCGATGCTGGTAGTAGAGGTACTCCCACGCATCGAACTGCAGGAGGATATGGCTGCTGCATCTGAGCCAGTCCGCCGCGCTCAACGCCTCGGGCGTCGCTAAGCCAACGGAAACGATGCTTGCCAGGCCCTCGTTCTCGATCACGATCTCCCAGGGCCGCGAGAACAGCATCAAGGCGTTGTAGTGCGCCTGGCTCCGCAGCAGCCTCGTGTTGTCGCGGATCTGCACCTGCTGGGTCCGTAGTTGGCGGTAGATAGCGATGAAGGTGATGGCGAGCGCGGTGAACTGGAGCGCCGTCCAGAACCACTCCGAGCCCGGTCCGATGAACGCCATCCCGTCGGTGTTGATGAGCCTCACATTCACTTCCTCTGTCTTGCTGCCCCGACGGGCGGACGATACGAAGCGTGGAATCGGCGAACAAGGGGCGACGACACTTGGACGCCCTCCTCGCTAGCTGGGACACCAACGTGCCCTCCGGGTGCCTTCCGAAAGGTCGTTCACGGATAGCCCTGCCGCAGAGTCATTTGCCGGCCGGCCGGCTTGGCCTGCCGCCGGCGGGCCCTATGCTCGGGAGGATGAACCCTCGCTCACTGGGCCGCTTGACGCGTAACGCCGAGGCGCCCCTGCTTTTCGAGAGCTTGTGAGGTGCCACCGAGGGGCCTGACCCGGGCACTGTCCTTGCTCGCGGTTGCCATCCTCGTCTCGTGCTCGACTGGCAGCGGCCAGATCGTCGAGCCCCGACCCGACCTCAAGCACCCCGAGGGCTGCAACGTGCCGTTTGGCGTGGTCAGGCTCGGGCAGTTGTTCTACGCGCTCAACCAGCAAGATGTTGGCGCGGTGCAGGCACTCTTTCCGGCCAGCGGCGAGTGGGAGCTGGAGATCGCACCCTCGATCGCCCGATCGCTGTCGGCGGGTCACCCCCTGGCCGATGCCGACGCCGACCGAGCCACGAGCCAGGCTGCGATCCCGTCGGTCGTCTACAGCCTCGCCGGCCTCCACCTCGTGTTCACCACCCTGCCAGAGGGACACGCTGGACCGGTCGAGCAGGTGTCCCCGTCAGGCTCGGCCACGGTCAACGAGGTCGACCTTGGCCCGGTTCCCTGGGCGGCTGTCGGACCGGCGCTGGAGGCACGGGGCAAGAGCCGGATCAGGGGCGGCGGCAAGATCGCCCTCTCCTGCGACAGCGGGCTCTTCATCAAGGTGACGCTTGGGCTGCAGGCGATCGAGTAGTGGCAATCGGCGGAGCCCCGGCAACCGCGAGCTCATGGTCGGTCTAAATGGGTAATCAACCGGAAGACTCAGCGCGAAGAGCCCTTTGAGACCGCCAGCCAGAGATCAGCGCTGCTAACGAGACCGGGTTAACCGAGATCCACCACATCGGCGCGCTTGGCACAAGGTCACCAACCGGACATCGACGGGCTGGCGAGCCTGCTCTCGTGCCAGGTTGTGGTGTTGGCTGGCGAGGAAGGATTCGAACCTTCGATCTCCTGATCCGGAGTCAAACGATCCGAATCGGGCTCGCGAGCCAATCTCTGTGCTCAGATGGACGTCCCGCGCCGTCTGTTTTGGGGAGTTTCAGGCGAACACTCCGGAGA
>JALZAW010000242.1 GCA_030948155.1 Candidatus Dormiibacterota bacterium
GTGGCGTTGTTACGCCCCTCGGTCAGCGCGTCCTGGCCCGCCTTGTGGATGGCGTCCAGATTGGCGGCGGTCTTGCCCTTCAGATCGGCCGCAGCCGTTTGGATGGCGTCGTTCTCCTTGGCCTGGTTGGCGGCCAGCGTGGCTAGATCATTGTTGAGCGCCTGGGCGTCGGCCGACACCTTGCGGTAGTCGGTGATCGTGTGGGCCGCACCCTGCTGCCTCACCGCGCCGTCCAGCCGCTGCTGCATGGGAGCCAGGTCCGTCGGGTCGACGCCGATCGCCTGGCTGTTGGTCAAGGCAGCTTGATCGGTCTTGATCTGATTGGCAGCGTCGCTCTGAGCCGACTCGAGCAACTGGCGCTCACGCACAGTCAACTGGCTGTTCAGCTGATCAGCCGTGCTGGCATTAGAGCGAAAGAAGCGGGCCCGAGCGGGTGGCCAGGAAGGTGCCTGGGCGTGCTCCATACCGGAGAGCGCGCCGGCGAAGGGCTGGAGATCGGCCGCCGAGTAGCCCTGGGACTGGGCCTGCTGGAGCGCCGCGCTCAGACGCACTTGGTTCTGCTCATACTGGGCTTGGGCACGATTGCTCTCGCGGTTCGCTGCTAGCAGGAGGGAACCGCCCAGCGCGATGAGAGCTACCAGGTTGAGTGCGACGAGAACGTAGATTCTGGTGGTTTTTCGCATTGAGTCGCTAAACTAGAACGCGCGGAAGCAGCCTTTTGTTTCGCGCGCTGCAAATGATACGCGCGCCCGCTGAAAGGCGAATTGACTACTTTTGGAGACAGTATGCAACTGAATGCCAACTCGCGGGACAGCCTGGGCAAGGCCAGCCGCAAGCTCCGCCATCAGGGCTTGCTGCCGGCCGTCCTCTATGGCCACCGCACCAAGGCCTTCAACCTGCAGCTCGACGCGCGCGAGTTCGGCAGGGTCTTCGCCAGGGTGGGACGTACTTCCCTGATCGACCTGGTGATCGACCACGGGCGACCGCACAAGGTCCTGGTCAAGGAGATCCAGCACTCGCCTCGCTGGCACCACGTCGTCCACGTGGATTTTCATCAGGTCAGCCTGCGGGAGAAATTGCAGGTGGAGGTCCCCGTGACTGTGAGCGGTATACCGGGTCCAGTCGATGCTGGCGACGCTGACGTGCTTCACGTGCTTCACAACATCAAGGTCGAGTGTCTGCCGACTGACATCCCGGACGTCGTCGACGTGGACATCTCAGGCTTGAAGGAGATCGACGAGGGCATCCGGGTGGGCGACCTGCTGCTCCCCTCGGGAGTCAGCGTCGTCGATGATCCCGAAGAGATGGTGGTCAAGCTGACGGCGCGACGCGACATGGTCGCCGAGCTGGCCGCCGAAGAAGCCGCGGAAGGCCAGGCCGAAGAGCCGGTCGAGGCGGCCGAGGAAGAGGCGGCCGGCGAGCAGTCGGCGCAAAGGGCCGAATAGTCCCCTCGATCCTCAGGCCGGAGGGACCGGCACCGGCGGCGCTGAACCCTGACTGGTACCTGAACTCGCAGGCGCTGGCGCCGGTTCGCCAGGTCCTCTCTGGGCTGCTGGTCCTCGCCCTCGTCTACCTGCTGGCGCTGTTCGTCAGGCGCGTCCTGCGCCGGGCCCTAGATCGCCGACACATCAGGCCCGACATGGCGCTGCTCACCGAGCGCGTCGTCTACGCGGGGCTGATCGGGCTGGGCGTGTTCGAGTTCATCTCGCTCTCGCTGGGCAACGCTGCTGCCGGTCTGACCGGGCTGCTGGTCGCGGCTTTCGTGACCAGCCTGGGCCTGCAGGACATCTTCAAGAGTTATGTCGCCGGCTTCTACGTGCTGCTGGAGCGGAACGTACTGGTCGGCGAGCTGCTGGAGACGGGCGGGACGACCGGCCGCGTGGAGGAGGTACGCATGCGTACCACCTACCTGCGGGGCGAGGACGGTGCGCTGATAGTGATCCCCAACATCTCGCTCTTCAGCAACACGCTGACTGTGCGCCACGCGCCTCCCGATTGGGGCAGCCCGAAACCCGAAGCGGAGGTTGAGCCGCCAGCCGGCGGAACTGCTATTCGAACGCCGCCAGCACAATCCGGCCGAGGATCGACTGCTGCTCAGGGCTGAGATCACTTTCCTCAGCGAGCAGCCGGCGGATTTCCGCAGCCGCCAGTTCCCTATGCACTCCGGCGCCGTATTGCCCGACCAACGAGCGAAGGTGATAAGTGTGGTCGGGGCGTCCGTCGTTGGCCTCGGGCGGCTCAACTGAGTCCAGGCGCACGAAGCGGCTCCAATTCTCCACCTCCTTGGCGCCCGTCTCGGCAGCGTCGGAAAGGTGCATGACGTTGACGCCGCCGCCGATGCCATAGCGCTCCCGCAGGGAGCCGGGCCGAGCCTTGGGAATCTGCGTCTCGCCCAGGTCGTGGCGCATCTGGGCCAAAGCCTCCGGCTTCGCATCGAGGCGGCCGACGAGAACTGGCAGCGCCGTCATGAACTGGATCAGCCAGGGGAAGAAGGGGCGGTCGGCCAGGAAATCGTAGTGGCTCTCGACCAACTCCCGCGGCGGCTGGAACCAGGTAAGGCCTTGGAGCTGCCAGTCCCGCTCGCTGGCGAGCCACTCCCAGAGAGCTGCCCGGGCGGCCAGACGGTGCGCGGAGTCCGGTTTGAAGATGACAAGCGTTTCTGACACGGGTGACCATGCTAGTGTCCCGCGCCACCAGGGCACCCCGCTGGCAGGGGACGGGCTCTCCTGGCAGCACGACAACCAGGCAAGGAGAGCGCAGGATGACTGCCAGGGAGAGTCCGCCCGCTGGCGAGCTGACCGGCCCAGCGGGAAGGAATCGACCGGCGCTGGCCGAGGACCTGAACGACAGCATTGATGTCCCCGTCGCCGGGGTCTAGGTTCAGCTCGAGAGCTGAGTCGGAGATTGCCGCCCGCAGCATCGCCCGGGGCTGCGCCCCGGAGTCGGGCCCAGGGCAGCCCAGATCACCCTCACTCTCGTCCAGGCCTTGGCACGTCTCGGGGAGTGGGTTGGTAGAACCGTTGGCCTCTGAGTGCGTCAGGCAGATGCTGCTGATCTGCTTGCCCGCCCTCGAAATCGTGCGCGTAGCGGTACCCCGCTCCGTAACCGAGCTCCCGCATGAGCGAGGTGCTGGCGTTGCGCAGGTGCAGCGGGACAGGCAGGTTGCCATGCTCGCTCACGGCCTGGCGGGCGGCGCCATAGGCCCGGTAGCCGGAATTGGACTTGGGCGCGAGGGCCAGATAGATCGCCGCCTCGGACAGCGGCAGCACGGCTTCCGGCATCCCCACCAGGTGCGCAGCCTGCTGAGCCGCCACCGCCAGCGGCAGCGCGCCGGGGTCGGCCAGGCCCACATCCTCAGCGGCCGAGAGGACCAGCCGGCGGGCCACGAAGTTCACCTCCTCGCCGGCCTCCAGCATCCGGGCCAGCCAGTACACGGCTGCGTTGGCGTCACTGCCTCGGATGCTCTTGATCAGCGCCGAAGCGATGTCGTAGTGCATATCACCCGCCCGGTCGTAGAGAAGGTGCGGTTCTTGCAGCGCCTGCTCGATTTGAGGCAGCTCGATGCGGCGGCCCCGAGCCAGCGCGTGAGCCGCCTCGAGCGCGTTCAGGGCCACGCGGGCATCGCCCCGGCTCAGCTCCAGGAGTGCCTTCTCAGCCTCCTCCGCCATCTCTCCCCGCAGCTCCTCCTTGCCCCGCTTCACGATCGCCGCCAGGTCAGCCCGCTCCAGAGGCTCGAGGCGAAAGACCCGGCTGCGGGAGAGGAGAGGTGAGTTGACTTCGAATGAGGGGTTCTCGGTGGTGGCGCCGACCAGGGTCACCGTCCCGTCCTCCACCGCCGGCAGGATGGCGTCCTGCTGAGCCTTGTTGAACCTGTGCAGCTCATCGATGAAAAGCAGGCTCGGCCGGCCGAGCCTGCGCAGCTCTGCCGCCTGGGCGAGCGCCTTGCGCAGGTCGGCCACTCCTGACGTCACCGCGCTGACACTGAGAAGGTGGGCGCCGGTCGCCTCGGCCAGGATCCTGGCCAGCGTTGTCTTGCCCGACCCGGGCGGTCCCCAGAGGACAAGGCTCGGCAACCGGCCCGAGGCCGCCAGCTCGCTCAGCGTTCTGACCACCTCCCGCTGGCCCTGAAGCTCCGAGAATCTCTGCGGCCGGAGGCGACTGGCCAGTGGCGCGTCCACCTGGCGGCCAGCCTCGATTGCCGGCCCTTCGCCGCCCGGCGGGGCCGGGTCCCGGAAAAGGTCGCCCTGCTCCCTCACGGCGAGAACGATAGCCGCCCCGCTCTGGGCAGCGAGGTCGGCCGACTAGGCTTAGAGGGCTTTGACCCGCATCTACCTGATCCGCCACGCCACCGTGGAGAACCCGCGCAACCTGCTATACGGCCACCTCGACAACTTCCGGCTCAGCGCCAAGGGCCGGGAGGAGGCAGCGGCGCTCGGACGCCGACTCAGCCAGACCGGCCTCAGCCGCATAGTGCACAGCCCTCTGGAGCGCGCGCAGGAGACCGCTGACTTGATAGCCGCGCAGCTACCAGCGCCACCCAAGCTGATTGCCGACCCAGAGCTGAGCGAGGCCGAGTTCAGCCGCTATCTGCAGGGTGTGCCCTACTGGCAGATCCCGGTCCGGCGGCCGCTCTGGTTCGTCCACAAGGCTCGGCGCGGTCTACTGCCGGGCGATGAGAGCTATCGGGTGATGGGTGGCCGGGTGCTCCAGGTCATGCACCGCGTCGCGGCCGAGCATCCCGCTG
>JALZAW010000015.1 GCA_030948155.1 Candidatus Dormiibacterota bacterium
CAGCTCCATCAGCACCTTCATCACCTCGAGGCTGGCGGCCGAATCGAGATTTCCTGTCGGCTCGTCGGCCAGAATGATGGCCGGCTCGGTGACGAGCGCTCGGGCGATGGCAGCCCGCTGCTGCTGGCCGCCAGAGAGCTCGTTGGGCACATGTCTGGCGCGGTCGCCCAGTCCGACAGCCTCCAAGGCGGCCAGCGCGCGCTCCCGCCGCCCACCGCTCACGCCGGCGTAGACCAGCGGCAGCTCGACGTTTTTCACAGCGCTGGTGCGAGGGATCAGGTTGAACGCCTGGAAGACGAAGCCGATCTTGCGATTGCGGATAGCTGCCAGCTCGTCGTCATCAAGGCCGAGGACATCGATCCCGTCCAGCACATAGATTCCGCTGGTCGGCTTGTCCAGGCAGCCCAGGATGTGCATGAGCGTGCTCTTGCCAGAACCAGAGGAGCCCATGATGGCAACGAACTCGCCGCGCTCGATGCGAAGGTTGATGCCCTGCAGGGCCCTCACCTGCACCTCGCCAGTGCTGTAGAACTTGGTGACGCCTTCGATCTCGATCATCCGCCCAACCTGATGCCGCCACCGCCACCCCGCCCAGGGGTCGTCCCGCCGCCGGGAAGCCGGGTCGAGGGCAGTACCACGCGGTCGCCCTCGCCGACGCCGGCGGTCACCTCCGTCGAGGTGTCCCCCACCACACCGGTTTCCACTGCCACCCGCACCTGGGTCTTGCCGTCCTTCTGGAGGCGCGTCACGTAGTTGGCGCCGCCGGAGCGGATGATGGCGCTGTTGGGTACCACCAGCACGTTGGTGGCCTGGCTCACCACGACCGCCGCGTTGGCGGTCATCCCTGAGCGCAGACTGGGATTGGCAGTGTCAAGTGTGAGAGTCACGTAGTAGTTGGTGACGTTCTGGATGGTGGAGGAGCCGGGCGCAACTGCCAGGACGTGACCTGTCAGCGTCATTCCAGGCAGCGCGTCGAAGCTCAGATTGACACTCTGGTCGGGCTTCACCTTGGCGGCATCCGCTTCCGCCAGCGGAGCCACCACCTGCATCGAGCTGCTGTTGTTGATGACGGCGAAGGCCGAGCCGCTGGACGCTGAGCCGCCGGTTGTGCCCGCCGCCCCCGTGGTACTTGAGGAACTGGAACTGGAGCCACTGCCTGCCGGCTGCGGCGCGGTGCTGCCCGGCGCCTGGGCGGTAGCTCCACCGCTGGCGCTGACGCTCTCGCCGACCTGCCCATTGAGAGAACTGATCACTCCGTCGATGGGTGAGGCGAGAGTCGTGCTGTTGAGATTGTTCTGGGCCGTTTGCAGGCTGGCCTGAGCAGTGTCAACCGAGGCCTGGGCTGCGGCGATGGTGTTGGGCCGGCTGTTGGCGGCGCTGTTGACAGCGTCCTGAGCGGAAATGACCGAGGCGCGCGCCTGGTTGACCTGATGCTGGCCCGACAACTGATCGCCGGCCTGCTTGTTCTGCACCTGGTTCAGCGCCTGCTGGTCCTGGTAGCACTTGGAGCCCGCGGGCTGGGGCTGGCCGGCGCAGTTGTCGCTGTTGAACTGGTTCTGGGCATTCGTAACCGCGTTTGCGTCCTGCTGGTTCTGCAGTGTCACCTGATTGACAGCGTCGGAGTAAGACTGCTGGGCGGCCGCGAGCTGGTGTTGAGCCTGGGTCACGGCATTGGAGCTCTGAGCGGTGCTCAGGTTGGCTTGGGCCTGAGCCAGGCTTGCTTGGGCTTGCTGGAGCGCCGTCTGATAGCTGGTCTGATCGATGCGTGCCAGCACCTGACCTGCGTGCACCTGGTCGCCAACCTTGACATCCACCTCGGTCAGCTGCCCGGAGGCGCGAAAGGCCACGTTCTGCTGCTGGACCGGGACCACGGTTCCGGTCCCCGAGACGGCGGCGCTGACTGTGCCGCGGTGGATCACCGTCGTGCGCGGACCGCCGCCGCTGCTGCCTGGTGGGGCGATTACGTCATGGACGATAAGAGCCAGCAGCGCGACCGCCAGCAGCGCCAGCGCGAGCGCCAGCAACCGGCGGCCCCGCCAAGCCTGGAGCCGGCGAGGGAGCGAGCGGGTCTGTATCACCAATTGAGGTCCTCCAAATTCCAGCCACCTGCTGAGCCCAGCCTGGTGACGACCGCCAAGCCCAGTCCGCTCAGCGCCACCGCCAGCAGGAGCAGCCAGCCGGCAATGGGAACCAAACCCGCATCGAGCCCGAACAGAACCGCCACCACGACCCCCAGCCAGGGATTGGCGCCGCCGAGCCGGCCGCGCAGCCAGCGACCGGCGGCCAGGGCCAGCGCAGCACAGCCGAAGAGCGTTGCAACAGCGGCGGCAGCCCAAATGACGGGAACGAGATTCAGGAGCAGGAAAGTGGCGCGAAGCAACTCTGTCGCAGCCAGGATGAGAAGCGCTGACGAGATCCCCGCCCCGAGGAGTAGGGCCAGGAGGCGCGGCTTGATGCGCTCAGCCGCCAGCCGGGCGCGAGTTGACGCGAGGGCGAGTGTGGCCAGCGTCAGCAAGAGCAGTACAGCCCCCGTGGCGAGAAACCAGCCGAAGCTGAAGACACCTCCAGCGGAGCCGATGCCCCGGAACTCGACCCGACGAGCGCCGGGCGGGGGCCCAGGGGGGAAAGGCAGTTGCGCGCGGGGCTGGAAACCTCGCGGTGGGGGCGCCGGCTGAGGAAAAAGCGAATTCAGGACTGTCGCGTCCGCCCAGGCCAGCAGCAGCCCGGCGCCGAGCAGCACCGCCAGCGCCAGAGTCCAGCGAAAGGCTGGTGTCATTAAGCCCAGCGACGCAGATTGCGGCTGAGCAACGATAAATGCCAGACGGCGAGCAGCGCCACGCCCAGGGCCAAAAGCAGCAGGAAGAGGTCGACGCCGCTGCCGCTCGCGAGAGACCGGCCCGACTGCCAGCCGAGCGCCTCGTCCAGCTCGTTCAGAGTGCGCTGACCCAGCCCGAGCAGGCCTTCCAGGCCTGACACGTACCAGAGGACAACCAGGCCCAGCGCCGCTTCGCCGGCCACCAGCGCCCAAACCTCAAGGGGGTGGCTCCGCGGCGCCACCCGCCGCAGCACCTGCGTTACGAGCTCCGGCGGGGGCGCGGGGGCAGGCAGGGCGCGGATCCGGCTGGGCAGCGAAGCAGCCTCCTCGTAGTGACGACTGCAATCACCGCAGGCTGCGAGGTGCTGTCGCACGTCAGGCAGGCTGGCGTCCCGCTCCCCGTCCACCATCGCCTCCAGGCGACTGCGCACCTCGACGCAGGTCATGAGTGGCTGTCCTCGGCCAGCAGCACGCGGAGCACGGCCCGGGCGCGAAAGAGCCGTGACTTGACTGCGGCGGCGCTCAGACCGAGGGCCGCGGCGACGTCCTCCACCCGGAGGTCGGCCTGGTAGTGGAGAAGCAGCGGCAGCCGCAACTCCGGCGTGAGATCCGAGATGGCTAGTTGTAGGTCCAGCCGGTCCGTCGCCGCTGAAGTCATCCCTGAGTCTCCGAGCTTTTGGGAAGGCGGTGGACGGCGCCTCAGGTAGCTAGCGGCGACGTTGCCTGCCAGCTTCCAGAACCAGGGCTCGAAGGGCCGGGTGGGGTCATAGCGCTGAAGCTGGCGATAGAGGCGAACAAAGATCTCTTGGGCCAAGTCCTGCGCCTCGTCCCGGTCCTGAAGGTACTGGTAGGCCAGCCTGAAGACCCGGCTCTGGAAGCGATGCACGACCTCTTCGAAGGCGGGCAGGTCGCCGTGCTGAGCCAGCCTGGCCAAGTCCTGGTTGGCCACCCTGGCGACAGCGACGCCATCGTACCCGCTCATTGACAGCCCGAAAGCCACGTAGTCCTATACACGCCGGCGATCAGTTTGGTTTCTGGCCGACAGAGAGTTATCCCCAATCGGTAAGACCCAGCACCGCCCAGCTCCAGCTGCCGTCAAGTCTTGATGCCAGTTTGGCGGCGTCTGGCGCCACAGTGATGCTATAGTGGCACCAATGGATCTCACACCGTACGTCGAGGCTCTCCGCCATGAGCTGGCAGTGGCCGCTGAGGCCGGGGGGGACGACGCTCGCGCACTGGCCGAGCGACTCACCGCTGCCTTGGAGTCGGCGGTGCGGCTCACTCTGTTGGACGCACTGTCGACCGCGGCTGGTGAAATCACGCGCGACCTCGCGCCGGGCTCCGTGGATCTCCGCCTTCGTGGACGTGAGCCCGGCTTCGTCGTGACGCTTCCGCCCAGCGATCGCTCGTTCCCGGAGCGTGACACGACTACGGCCGGTGTCGCGCTGCCGGCTTCACCGGACGGCGAGGAGGGCGCGACGGCGCGGATCAACTTCCGTCTTGCCGAACACTTGAAGGGCCGGGTCGAGGAGGCCGCCGGCCAGGCAGGGCTCTCTGTCAACGCCTGGCTCGTCCGGGCGGTCGCGGCTGCCCTGGAGTCCGATGACCGCAGCCGCTCCGAACCCCGCGCCCCGCGGGCGGGGCAGCGTTACAGCGGCTGGGTGCGGTGATTGCCCGTGTCACGAGGCCACATGCCATTGCTCGGCCCACCGGCGGAAACGCCTCGGCTAACCGGAACGGGGGAAATCACCATGCCGACCTTTGACACGCCCGAACCGATTTCGGTGGCAATTGAGCTTGCCATCGGTGACGCCCGCCTCACCGCGAGCGACCGCGACAACACGGTGGTGGAGGTACGCCCGAGCGACGCGTCGCACGAACCGGACGTGCGTGCCGCGGCGCAGACCCGGGTCGATTACACAGCCGGCGGACTGCTCGTCAAGGCGCCGAAGCAGCGCGGTCTCGGCCTCTTCAGCAAGCCCGGGTCGATCGACGTGACAATCGAACTGCCGGCCGGTTCGCACTTGCAGGGCGACGCCGCTGTGGCGACGTGGCGCTGCGCGGGCCGCCTCGGCAAGTGCCGGATCAAGACCGCGACGGGCGACATCCAGCTCGATCGCACGGGCCCGCTCGACCTGACCACCGGGGCCGGCGCCATCGCCGTGGACCGCGTCGCCGGCAACGCCGAGGTCAGCACCGGGTCCGGCAGGGTACGACTGCGCGAGATCGACGGCCCCGCGGTGATCAAGAACTCCAACGGCGAAACGTGGGTTGGGGTTGTCACGGGCGACCTTCGGGTCAACGCGGCAAACGGCGACATCTCCGTCAGCCTCGCGAACGCCGGGGTCACCGCCAGTACCGCCAACGGTGACGTCCGCATCGGCGAGGTCGCGCGCGGCTCCGCCTCACTCAAGTCTGGCTTCGGTCAGATCGAGATCGGCATCCGCGCCGGCACCGCCGCGCGCCTTGACCTGCACACACATTTCGGCAGGGTTCGGAACCACATGGACGTCGCCGACAGCCCCGAGCCGTCTGACGAGACCGTTGAGGTCAGCGCCCGCACCGGCTACGGCGACATCGCGATCCGCCGCTCCCTGAATCCCGGGAATGGACTCATCGAAAAGGAGGCGTTATGACAACGACTACTCTCACCCGGCCGGCGATCTCAGCCACAGGCCTGCGGAAGTCGTACGGCGACAAGGTTGTGCTCGACGGCATCGACCTGACAGTCGGCGAGGGCAGGATCTTCGCGCTGCTCGGCCCCAACGGCGCCGGCAAGACAACCATTGTGCAGATCCTGTCCACCCTGATCACCGCCGACGCTGGCGTCATGCACGTCGCCGGCCACGACCTGGCCAAGGATCCCAACGCGGTCCGCGCCGCAATCGGTGTCACCGGCCAGTTCTCGGCGGTGGACAAGCTCCTCAGCGGCGAGGAGAACCTGCTGCTGATGGCGGACCTGCGTCACCTGGGGCACCGTGAAGGGCGGCAACGGGCGGCCGCGCTGCTCGACCAATTCGACCTGGTCGAGGCGGCGAAAAAGCCGGCGGCGACCTATTCGGGGGGCATGCGGCGCCGGCTCGACCTCGCCATGACCCTGGTCGGCAACCCCCGGCTGATCTTCCTGGACGAGCCGACCGCAGGGCTCGACCCGCGGAGCCGCCGCACCATGTGGCAGATCATCCGCGACCTCGTCGCGGACGGAGTCACGATCTTCCTGACCACCCAGCAGCTCGAGGAGGCCGACCAGCTGGCCGACCGGATAGCGGTCCTGGACCAGGGCAAGCTCGTCGCCGAGGGCACCGTCGATGAGCTCAAGAGCCGCATCGCCGGCGGACACATCCGTCTGCAGTTCACCGACCCCCACGCCCTGGACTCAGCCGCCCACAGCATCGACGCCGCGTCGCGCGACGACGAGGCGCTCACCCTGCAGGTGCCCAGCGACGGCGACGTCCGGTCACTGCGCGCCCTCCTCGACCAGCTCGACAGCGCATCAATCGAGGTCGACAGATTGTCGATCCATACTCCCGACCTCGACGACGTCTTCTTCGCCCTCACCGGCCACCCCACCACCCAAATGGAGAGTTAAGTGCCACACCCCGAAATTACGACCACGTCTCATCGGCTCAGAGGACCGATGCCCGCGTCATGGGGCCCGGCCCTTCGTCGTCACGCATCCACGATGCGCTCCTCCTCGTTCCACCCCTTCCTTTCCACCCCACGAAACCTTCGGTTTCGCGGGGACCCCGGACTTGGCCTCGATCCTCGGACCGGCGCCCGCCGGTCGCCTGCCGCGATACGCGTCCGTAATTACGGTGCGGGGCACTAAGCGATGAGCACCCCCTACTACACGGTCACCGATTCGGCAACAATGTTGCGTCGCAGCCTCCGACACATGCTGCGCTACCCGTCCATGACCCTGCTGGTCATCGGCACGCCCGTCATCCTCCTGCTGCTGTTCACGTACGTCTTCGGAGCCACACTCGGGGCCGGGATCGGCGCCCTGTCAGGCGGCCGCACCGCCTATGTCAACTACGTCGCCCCCGGAATCATTTTGCTGACCGTGGCCATGGCAGCGCAGGGAACGGCGATATCGGTAGCCATGGACATGACCGAAGGCATCATCGCCCGGTTCCGCACCATGGCCATCTCCCGGGCCTCGGTGCTGACCGGCCACGTCCTCGGCTGGATGATCCAGACCATGCTCAGCCTCGCCGTCGTCATCGGGGTCGCGCTGCTCATGGGGTTCCGACCCTCCGCCGGCCCCCTCGCGTGGATCGCCGCCATCGGCCTCCTCGCGATGGTCACCTTCGCGCTCATCTGGCTGTGCGTCGCGTTGGGTTTGGTCAGCAAGAGCGTCGAGACCGCCAGCAACCTGCCCATGTTCCTCATGCTGCTGCCGTTCCTCGGCAGCGGCTTCGTCCCGACTGGCTCGATGCCGGCCGGGGTGCGCTGGTTCGCCGAGTACCAGCCTTTCACACCCGTGATCGAGACACTGCGGGGGCTGCTGACGGGCACTCCAATCGGAAATAGCGCCATACTCGCTGTCGCCTGGTGTGCGGCGATCACAGTGGTCGGGTACGTCTGGGCGCGGGCGTTGTTCAACCGAGATCCCGCTCAGTAGCCGGAGGACTGCCGGGCGCCAGACGGCTATCGGGGATCGACAGCTTCGATTCGGCAGGTGGGTCCCGTTGCCGCGACAGCCGTCGATCGCTGGTGAGGAGTACAGCGTCCAGCGCCGCAGCGAGTGCTACGTACATGGCGTCCCGGCCTCGCATGTGAGGGGGCGAATAGGCTCTCCCGCGTGCGTGAAGACGCGGTCAGGCGGGCTGCCAGAGCTCGACCCGATTGCCCTCAGGATCAGTGACCCAGCCGAATCGACCGATACCCTCCATCTCCTGCGTCTCGTTAGCCACGTCCGCTCCCTTGGCGCGCAATTGCGCGAACATCGCATCCAGGTCGCGGACCCGGAAGTTGAGCATGGTTTGCTGGGCGCGGGACCCGAAGTAGTCGGTCTCGGCCTCGAACGTCGCGAACACCGTCGGCCCGGCTCCCTGACGCCACTCCCCGTTCTCATCGGCGTCCAGGCCTAGGCAATCGCGATACCACGCGCCCAGGGCCGCCGGGTCGGCGGCCCGCATGAAGTGTCCACCGATTCCAAGCACACGTTCCATGCCGCTATCTTGCCAGGACGGCGATCGGGCGGGCTGGCACCCATCGCCCGCTTCACCCCGGTCTCAATGGCGGGGGAACTCGTTGTAGGGAGGGGGTATACTCCTGTTGGAGTATTCATTGTGGAGTTCGGTTCTCTTGGTCTAGCTGTCATGGCCCTGCTACATGAGGCGCCTATGCATCCCTACGAGGTGGTGGGGCACATGCGGCGGCGGCACCTCGACCAGCACATCAAGCTCAAGTTCGGCTCGCTCTACCACACCTTCGACAAGCTCGAGCGGCAGGGCTTGGTCGAGCCGCGGGAGGTGAACCGAGAGGGGCGCCGGCCCGAACGCACCGTCTATCGCCTGACGGCCGAGGGACGTCGACGATTCGCAGAGCGACTGGTTAGCATGCTGCGCCAACCTGAAGCGGTCTACAGCGAATTCGAGGCGGCGCTGGCCTTCCTCTACCGGCTGCCTAAAGAGCAGGTGGTGGCCACCTTGCGCCACCGAGCGGATGCTCTCGACTCCGAGTGGGAGGGGACAGCTGCCCAGCTGAAGTGGTTGACAGACAACGGCCTATTCCGGCTGTCGGTGGTCGAGGTGGAATTCGGCCAGGACCGTCGCCAGTCGCAAGCCCGCTGGTGCCGGCAGCTGGCGGCCGAAATCGAGAGCGGCGAGCTGAAATGGTTTGCCGGCTGGAAAGGAGCCGCCAATCTGGCCCGCGCTGGCGGCGATGCCCAGAAGCAGGGAACAGACAGAGATGACACAGCGGTTGGTGGTCACGTGCAAGTTTTGGAGGTGGAGACAGAGTGAAGTCGTTGCGCGGTAACCCCTGGGCAATCCTGCTCGTGCTGTGCCTGGGCTTCTTCATGGTCCTCTTGGACCTGACCATCGTCAACATCGCGATCCCGAGCATCATCGACAGCCTGAAGGCGGGGCTCGATCAGATCCTCTGGGTGCTCAACGCCTACACGCTTACCTACGCCGTGCTGCTCATCACTGCCGGCCGGCTGGGTGATCGCTTCGGCCAGCGGAACATGTTCGCCGCGGGCCTGGCTATCTTCACTGCTGCGTCGGCGTACTGCGGACTGGCTCAGGATCCCTCCCACCTGATCTTCGCTCGGATCCTGCAGGCGATTGGCGGTGCCCTCCTGACCCCGCAGACGCTGGCCATCCTGACGACCCAATTCCCGCCTCAGCGGCGCGGCGCGGCCTTCGGCGTCTGGGGAGCCGTCGCCGGCGTCGCCACACTCGCTGGGCCCACCCTGGGCGGCTTGCTGACGACCTACCTCGACTGGCGCTGGATCTTCTACGTCAACCTGCCCATCGGCATCACGACCATCGTGCTGGCGCTCCTGATCATTCCCGACGTGCGGCAGGGGCGCCGGGGCGGCATCGAGCTGGTGGGCATCATCCTGGCCTCGCTCGGGCTCTTCCTCCTCACCTTTGGCCTCATCGAAGGTCAGAAGTACAGCTGGTCGACGTTGACGACTCAGGCAGGCATCGACATCACCATCCCTGAGGTTTTGCTCCTCGGTGCCGTCGTGCTCGCCGCCTTCTTCGTCTGGGACTTCTTCCGGACGACGCCACTGGTCCCCCTTTCGCTCTTTCAGGACCGCAACTTCACAGTGATGAACTGGGTCAGCGCGGTCCTTACCTTCGGCATGATCGGCCTCTTCCTGCCGCTCACCATCTACCTTCAGTCGGCGCTCGGCTTCTCGCCCATCAAGGCCGGGCTGACACTTGCCCCGCAGTCGCTGATCTCCATGGCGGTGGCACCCTTTGCCGGCCGTTACGCCGATAAGTACGGCGGCAAGTACATAGTCATGGCCGGCCTTGCCTTATTCGCGGTCGGTATGGCCATCATCGACCTCCTCGCCGGTCCCACCTCGGATTGGTACAACTTCCTGCCCGGGGTGCTCGTCGCCGGCTTCGGACTCGGTATGACCTTCGCCCCGCTTTCCACAGTCGCCCTGCGCAACATCCGGCCGCGCATGGCAGGCGCCGCCTCCGGCGTCCTCAACACTGTCCGCCAATTGGGTGGTGCGGTCGGCAGCGCGGTGGTGGGCGCCGTGCTTCAAAACCGGCTCGCGACCGCCTTTCACGACCAGGCTGTGCAGCGCTCGGGACAGCTCCCGCCTGCGGCTCGGCAGCCCTTCATCGATGGCTTCAGCAAGGCCGCCTCCGGCGGTCTCGACGTCGGCCGCCACCAGTCCGCGGCGCCCATTCCCGGGGTGCCGCCCGAGGTCGCCCAGCAGATCGCGAAGGCGGCGCACGACGTCTTCACCTACGGTTTCATCGACGCCATGCGGCCCACCCTGGTGGTACCCATCGTGATGCTGGCTGTGGCGGCGATCAGCTGCCTGGCGATCAAGCGACGCGCCAGGCCTGCGACGGCGCCGGCAGGGCGAAGCGAAGGCGGCCAGGAGGTTGCGCCCGCCGAGCCGGTGACAGCCGGCTGAACGCCATCTTTCCGGCCCGCGCCCCTGACTCGGAGGGCTGGGTCGAAGGTGACGACGTCCAGCTTCGCTACGCGGAGTGGGACCAGACGGAGGGCGTTGATCGCCCTGTCTTGTTCCTGCTGCATGGACTCGACGCCAACGTCTACGTCTGGAGCAGGCTCGCCTCGCACCTGCCGGGCTGGCGGCTGGTGGCCCTGGACCAGCGCGGCCATGGGGGCTCGGAGCGGCCGGCGGCGGGCTACTCGGTGCGCTCAGTCGTCGCCGATGCTGTAGCCGCGATCAGGCAGCTCGGACTCCAGCGGCCGGTCCTGGTTGGGCACTCCTGGGGCGGCGCCATAGCGCTCGAGCTGGCGGCCGCGCATCCGGAGCTCGCCTCCGCGCTGGCCTTCGTGGACGGGCCAGCGGCGGATGTCTCCGGCGCCATGCCCCTGGAGGTGGCGGCGGCCCAGATGCTGGATGGCGCTCGCGGCTATGCGGGCGTGCGAGCAGCGTGCGCGACCCAGGAGCGCTACCTGGGCCAGGCCTGGGGAATGGATCTGATTCCCTTCGTCGAGCGCAGTCTGCGCCAGCTGCCTGAGGGGGGCGTGACCTCCAAGCTGACGCTGGAGGCTCGGCTGGAGATCTTGGGCTCGATGTACGGGTACCGGCCGGCAGAGCTTTTCCGCCGGGTCGAGGGACCGCTGCTGCTCTCGCTGGCGAGTTGGACTCGGGAGAGAGAGGCTGAGGCGTTCTTGAGTTGGAAGCGAGCGGCGGCGGCGAGAGTCCAAGAGCAGCGCAGCGACGCCTGGGTGCGCTGGTACGAGTCTCATCACGAGGTGACGCTTTTCCAACCGGGCCGTCTCGCGGCGGACCTGGAGCGCCTGGCCTTCGCCGCGGCGTACACGGATCTGGCGTACCAGGCCCAGAGGCTGCAACTGGACTGGCAGACTCCGCTGAGCGGCGACCAGGAGATCTGGACTGCCAAGGACCTGCTGGCCCATCTGGCCAGCACCCAAACTGCACTGAGCCACATTCTCCTGACAGCAGGCGCAGAGGCGGGTCAACCTGCCGCGCCGTTCGATGCCGACCGCTGGAATGCCAGCCAGGTCAGTCGCCGCCGCGAAACGACTCCTGACGAGCTCATGTCGGAGCTCAGCGCAGGGGCCGGGACCGCCACCCAGCGGCTGATCACTGCCGATCTCGATGCCCCAGCGACTGCTGGTCCCCTGCCGGGCCAACCAATCCGGGCGACGCTGCAGCGCTTGGTCAGGCACGGCTACGACCATCTGCGTCAACTGGAGTCGATCGCTCAGGCCTAAACCGGGACCACGTCTGGCCAGGGCTTTTGACCGCGCTATCTCAATTGCGTGCGAGCACTTCGCGTTGATGAGAGAGCGCTGGCCTGGTGGCGCGCTTACCTGGCCGCCGATTCGAGCTACCGCACTACCCCTAGGCCATTCAGCGAGCAGATCAGCCCTTCACATCAGGGCCCGGGTGTACGTCGGGCGAGCACCTCGCGAAGGCGATCGAGCGCCCGGACCTCACTCCCCATCGTCCGCGCAATCAGTGGCGATATGAGTCTGCTCAAGCCCCGCGGCTCGGCTTCCAAGCTGAAGGTCACGCGGGTGCGGCCGCCCTCATCCGCGAGCTCGTAGTGTCCCGCGGGCCGCACGGGACCACGCAGGGCCCGAAAGCCGATCAGCGATGGGGCTTCGAGTTCCGAGCGCTCGAAGTCGGCGTCAATGCGCCGACCGAAGGGGCCCTTAACCCCCTGCTTGTAGACAGCGCCAATACCGTCGCCCGAGACTCGCTTGATATCGAGCACGGCGGGCCGCCATTGCCTATCGTTCTCGCTGTCGGCAAGGAAATCGAAGACCTCACCGCGCGGGCGGTCAATGACTATCGAGTTAGTGGCGCGTGGCATCATAAATGTCCTCCGTTCGAGATCGAAACAGTGCTCCGAGCTTGTCGAGTCCGCTTTCCCAGCCCTCGAGATAGGGAGTGCTATCACCCTCCGGCGGGAAGCCGGCGTGGGTCAGGATCAGCTCCGTCCGACCGCCGAGGTCGATGAACTCGACGGTCACGAGCGACTCGGTTGGATCCGGCACGCCAGACTCCCAGCGCCATGTGTAGACGAGTAGCTCTGGCGGCTCCACCACCCGAAAGGTGCCCGCAAGTCGCAACGCCTCGCCGGATGGAGGCTGCATGACGAGCAGGTACTGTCCCCCGGGCCGAAGGTCGATCTCCGCATGTGGCGTGGTGAATGCGCCCGGACCCCACCAGCGCTTGAGCTCGTCGGGGTCCGTCCACGCGCGGAAGACGTCGTGCCGTGGCGCAGCTAGAACACGCCGCAAGCGGAGTTCGTGCGAGGCCATCGTCACCCGTTCTTCTTCTCGAGGTGCGTAGCGAGCGCGCTCAGCCGCTGCCCCCAGAACACGCGATAGGTCGCGAGCCAACTGTCGGCCACCCCAAGCGGCTCCGGATCGAGACGACATCTCCGCAGCCGACCATCCTTCCAGTGCTCGAGCAGTTGGGCGCGCTCTAGGACATGGAGGTGCTTGACCACTGCCGGCAGTGAGAGCGGAAACGGCCTCGCCAGCTCGCTGACCGACATCTCGCCCTCGGCCAACCTGGCGATGAGGGCCCGCCGCGTGGGATTGGCGATCGCGCCGAACACCTGGTTGAGAACCGCCGGCTCAGACTTAACCATCTGGTTTAGTATGACAGCCAGGCCGCTCCAGGGACCGCCGGCCTAGCGCGGTGGTCGGGTCACAGCTGAGTCTCCCCGCAGTCACCGAGGCGAGAATGATGGGCATGCCGGCACTGAAAGCCCACGGCAGACTGTTCAGCGGGCTCGCCGACGGGTGCCTGGTGGTCCGAATCGGCCCCTCGCGCGTCGGCGAGCTCGTCGCGATGGCCCACGCCGAACCGTTCGATCCGTGGGCCGCGGCCGACCGATGAGGGATTGGGCCTTAGTCGCCAGTCCCCCGAGGGCTGGGAGTCGCTTGCCCACGAGGCCCTCAAGCTTCTCGACGCCTAGGCGACTCAGTACCTCCAATCGGCCGAACTTGCAGCATTTTCTTAGGGCACCGATTCGACTAAAAGACCGATCGACGTCGATGTAAGAGCACGAGGTGGCTCGGCTGTTCAGGCCGAGCCTTGCCACAATCGTGCGCTTGGCGGTGCCTCTGCAGGCGATGAATGAAAGCGTTCTGAGCACTCACGCTCTTTCCAAGCGCTACGGCGAGAGAACTGTTGTCGACCGGCTGGAGCTGCAGGTCGACCGGGGCGAGGTTTTCGGCTTTCTCGGCCCGAACGGCGCGGGCAAGACCACCACCATCCGGATGGCGCTCGGCTTGGTCGAGCCCAGCGCCGGAAGCGTCGCACTATTCGGCAGTGATGTGCGAACGCATGGCTCTCAGGTGCTGCCCCGCGTCGGGGCGCTGGTCGAGTCGCCAGCGTTGTACGGCTACATGACCGGCCGCGACAACCTACGCGCCGTCGGCAGGGTGCTCGGCGGAATCTCGGAGAGCCGGATCGATGAAGTGCTGGAGATCATCCACCTGCGCGGTCGCGACCGCGACCGCGTCAACACCTATTCCCTCGGCATGAAGCAGCGGTTGGGCCTGGGCTTGGCGATGCTCAACGATCCCGAGCTCTACATCCTCGACGAGCCGGCGAACGGACTGGACCCGGCAGGCATCGCCGAGATACGCGATCTTCTCAGGGAGCTGGCGACGCAGGGCCGCACAGTGTTCATCTCCAGCCACGTCCTGAGTGAGATCCAGCAGATCTGCGACCGGGTGGCAATCATTCAGGAGGGCCGGCTTGTGACAGTGTCCACTGTCGCCCGGCTGACCGAATCCGGCGGGGAGTTCGTAGTCATCGTGGAGCGGCCGGAGGCGGCGCTGGAGCTCGTCAGGACTCAGCCCTGGGGCGGAAACGCGCGCCTGGAGGACCTGCAACTGGTGGTTCCGTCCCCCAGCGGCCGGGGGCGTGACCTCGTGCAGTTTCTGGCCGGCCACGGCCACTGGCCCGATGTGATCAGGGAACGCCAGCAGTCCCTGGAGCAGATCTTCTTGGATCTCACGGGTCGGGAGGCCAGATGACAGCTACATCGATCGCTCTCAGCGCCGGCCAGCCGCGGTCGCCCAGAGCATCTTTCGCAGGTGCCGTCCAGGCTGAGCTGCTGAAGCTGCGCAAGCAGCGACTCAATTGGGTGATGCTCGCGCTCGCCGTCCTGCTGTTTGGGGTCATGGCTCTGGGCCTGGGCACCTCAGACCAGCGGCAGCTGCTGGCGAAGTCGCCGCACACGTTCTTCAACAATTTTCTCGACATCTGGACCACCACCTTCCAGATGGGCTCGGGCATCCTGCTCCTGATAGTGGCGGCGCGCCTCATGGGCATGGAGTACTCGGCCGGGACGCTGAGGATCCTGCTCGCCCGCGGTGAGGGCCGGCTCCAGCTCTTGGCCGCGAAGCTGCTGGTCCTCTTGGCCTTGGGCTTGCTCCTGCTCGCCGGCTACGTGGTCCTGATCGGCGCTTACACGGCTGGCACTGTGATCGTCCTGCACGGCAACCTGGATCCCTTGCGGAGCCTGCCAGCGGTGGTTTGGCAGAACCTCGGTCTGGCGGCCCTGGTTCAGGTGGTGAGCATCGTCTGCGCTGTCCTGCTGGGCACTGCCGCCGCCGTGCTCGGCCGCTCACTCGCCTTTGCAGTGGGCGTGGCGATGAGCTTCTATCCCGCCGACAACTTTGGCGCGCTGGTCCTGATCCTGCTCAGAAGCGCCACCCACCAGAGCTTCTGGACGAAGCCGAGCGACGTCTTGCTGGGGGCCAACCTCAACGTCCTGCTCCAAACGCTCGAGCCGGATCATTCGACTCGTACCGCCTTCGCGGTCCCCGTCGACCACGTGGATGCCACGCACGCTCTGCTGGTCATCGCCGCCTGGGCCATGCTCTTTCTGGGCGGCTCAATAGCCCTCCTGCTTCGGCGTGACGTGAACCAGTAGCCGCCAGAGTCCCGGTCCGAGGGCTGACCCTCAAGAGATCCTCGGCAGCTAAATCGCACCAGTATCCCCAGGGTCTTCGGCCTGAGGTTGTGCGCCCTTGCTTCCCGGCCAACCGGTCCCCGGCGGCGACCCCTTTGGCCCATCCGGTGGTTCGACACGGTTGCTTCAAGACATCAGCAACGTCGGGTCAAAGACGGTCCGGATGGCCGGCGTTCGGGGCGGCCTCATTCCTCGCTGTAGATTCGGCTCAAGGTGTCCCGCCCGCTGAGCGTTCGGAGTGGCCATGGCGGCACGTAGCTGGTTTGAGCACGTTGGCGTCATAGCCGACCGGGGCCGGGCGGTCCTCAACCTGCCCGGCGGCCGGCAGAGCCGCGACGCCCGCCAGCTTTGCGAGCGGCTCTTGGCGCAGCGCGGGGAAGCGGCGGGCATCGCGCTCGCCAGCGACCTCGTGGATGAGATCAATGCGATGGATGGGCGAAAGACAGCCGACTTCCTCCGCCTGCTGGCCGCCAGCTTCGCGCCTGACCCAGCCGGCCTGGAAAGAGCAATAGAGCGCTGGCGTGCGGAACGCGACGTGGCGGCTACGCTGCAGCTTCAAGCGGCCAGCGAGCCGCCCCGCCAGGAGCTGTTTCGGCGGCTCAACATGGCGCCGGGCGGCACTCGCACGCTGGTGAATCTGCGCGCCAGCCTGCTCGGGCTCAATCCGGACCCTGATCTGGATGCGCTCGACTTCGATCTACGCCATCTGCTCAGCTCGTGGTTCAATCGCGGCTTCCTGCAGTTACAGGAGATCAGTTGGGAAACACCGGCAGCAATTCTCGA
>JALZAW010000243.1 GCA_030948155.1 Candidatus Dormiibacterota bacterium
CAGCGTCGAAGTCGAAGTCGGGTGTGAGCTGGACGCGATAGGTCGAGCGCGGCGTCAGGACTTGTCAACCCTCATCAGCACCACCACCGAGCGGTCCTGCACAGGAACCGGGCCGCCTGCCCGGTGGTAGCGGACCAGCGGGTCTGCGGTGTCCAGAACCCGCTTCCAGCGCTGGCCGAAGCCGCGCGGCAGGGAGAAGCGGATGGGCTCGAAGTGGGCGTTGAACAGGAGGATGAACGAATCGTCGATCACCTTACGGCCGCGCAGGTCGGGGCTGGCGATCTCGTCGCCGTTCACGTATACGGCCAGCGAGCGGGCAAAACCCGCATTCCAGTCGTCGGCGGTCATCCGCCCCCCGTCGGGTCGGAACCAGGCGATGTCACTGGTCTCCTCGGCCTGGATCTCACGGCCGGCGAACCAGCGCCGGCGCCTGAAGACCGGGTGGGCCCGGCGAAACTCGATCAGCTTGGAGCAGAAGGCGAGCAGGTCGTGGTCGACCTTGCTCCAGTCGAACCAGCTGATCTCGTTGTCCTGACAGTAGGCATTGTTGTTGCCGCCCTGAGTCCGACCAAACTCATCCCCGCCCAGGAGCATGGGCACGCCCTGGGAGAACATGAGGGTGGCCAGAAAGTTGCGCTTCTGACGCAGGCGCAGGGCGTTGACAGCGGGATCGGCGGTGGGACCCTCCTCGCCGCTGTTCCAGGAGCGGTTGTAGCTCTCGCCATCGCGGTTGCCCTCGCCGTTTGCCTCGTTGTGCTTGAGGCTGTAGGAGACGAGGTCGTCAAGCGTGAAACCATCGTGGCAGGTGACGAAGTTGATACTGGCATACGGGCGCCGCCCGTCCAGTTGGTAGAGGTCGGAGGAGCCCGTGAAGCGCATGGCGAACTCCCCCAGCGTGGCTGCCTCGCCCCGCCAGTAATCGCGCACGCAGTCGCGGTACTTCCCGTTCCATTCCGACCAGAGCACAGGGAAGTTGCCCACCTGGTAGCCGCCCTCACCGACGTCCCAGGGCTCCGCAATCAACTTCACCTGCGAGAGGATGGGATCCTGCTGGACCAGGTCGAAAAAGGCCGACAGCCTGTCCACGTCGTGCAGCTCTCGGGCCAGGGTTGCCGCCAGGTCGAAGCGGAAACCGTCGACGTGCATCTCGGTGACCCAGTAGCGGAGGCTGTCCATGATCATCTGCAGCACATGCGGATGGCGCATGTTGAGGCTGTTGCCGGTGCCGGTGTAGTCCGTGTAGTAACGCGGGTTGTCGGCGATGAGCCGGTAGTAGGCGGCGTTGTCGATGCCGCGGAAGCAGAGCGTCGGACCCAGGTGGTTGCCCTCGGCGGTGTGGTTGTAGACAACGTCGAGGATCACTTCGATGCCTGCCCTGTGCAGATTCTTGACCATCTGCTTGAACTCCTGCACCTGTTGGCCGCTCTGGCCGCTGGAGCTGTACTCGTTGTGGGGCGCGAAGTAGCCGATCGAGTTGTAGCCCCAGTAGTTGCGCAGCCCAAGCTGGTTCAGGCGATTGTCGTGCACGAACTGGTGGACCGGCAGCAGCTCGACAGCCGTGATACCCAGCGCCCGGAAATACTGGATCGCCTCCGGCGTGCCCAGTCCGGCGTATGTCCCGCGCAGTTCGGAGGGAAGTTGCGGGTGCAGCTTGGTGAAGCCCTTGACGTGCACCTCGTAGATGACAGTCTCGTGCCAGGGAATGCGCAGGTGCCGGTCGTCCTCCCAGCTGAACCAGGGGTCGCTGACCACCGACTTGGGCACGTAGGGCCCGCTGTCGGTAGGGTCCAAGACCAGGTCCTGGGCCGGGTTGCTCTGGTCGTAGGCGAAGATCGTGCCGTTCCAGTGCACGACCCCCTCGATCGCCTTGGCGTAAGGATCGAGCAGCAGCTTGGTGGGATTGCAGCGCACTCCGTGATCGGGTGAGTAGGGACCGTGCACGCGGAAGCCGTAGCGATGCCCGGGTCTGACGTTCGGCACGTAGGCATGCCAACAGTGCGCGGTCACTTCGGGCAATGCCAAGCGAGTCTCCTCACCGCTGCCTGCGTCGAACAAGCACAGCTCCACCTTCTCGGCCACCTCAGAGAAGATCGAGAAGTTGGTGCCCACACCGTCGAAATGCGCCCCCAGCGGGTACGGCTGTCCCGGCCAGATCTCCATATATCCGTCGGCAACGGTACTGTCAGCGCTCGGTCAACCGGCGCCCCGATCAGGGTTGTCGGCCGGCGGCGGTTACAGTCGAGGGCAGTGACCGAGCAGCGGGACAGTAAGCAAGGGAGGCGGGCCCCCCTTTCTAAAACCCCACCAGGCACGCGTCGGACCGAGGCCCTTCTCGGTGCCGAACACGTCACGAGCAGCCGTCTGTACTTCACCCTGACGGCCCCGAGGACCGGCTGGGATGAACCCAGCCGATCGACCTAACGTCCGCCTACCAGCGCGTCGGGGGGCCATGAAAGGGGCCCGCAGACCTGTCGCCGAGCAGCTGGAACGTGCGCGCGCCTGGCGCGTGGCAATCGGCTATCACGACCAGGAAGGCCGCTGGCAGGAGCCTGGGGGTGAGGCGCTCGAGCGCATCCTGGCGGCTCTGGGCGGCGATGCGGCCCTTCCGCCACCCCTACCGGTGCGGTTCCTCCGGCCCGGCCAATCACTCGCCCTGAGCGAAGCGCACGAGCTTGTCACAGAGGACGGGGCAGTTCTGACCCTGACCGGCCCGACGCCCGCTGACCTACCAGCCGGTTACCACGAGCTGCGCCGCCTTGCCGACGGAACTCGGCAGCGGCTGGTCGTCAGTCCGGGCGTCTGCCGGGCTCCGCTCATCTCCAGGACCTGGGCCTGGGCGATCCAGCTCTACGCCCTCCGTTCGCAGGCCAGCTGGGGCATTGGCGATCTGGCCGACCTGCGCCACTTCGCACGCTGGTCCAAGGCGGAGCTGGGTACGGGTGGCGTCCTGCTCAACCCGTTGCATGCCGCGCTGCCGAGTCTGCCCCAGCAGCCGAGCCCCTACTACCCGGCCAGCCGGCTCTTCCGCAACCCTCTCTACTTGCGGGTCGAGGAGGTGCCGGGTGCGGAGCGGCTGGGCGGCCGCCTGGAGCCCCTGGTCAGAGCCGGCCGGGCGCTGAATCAGAACCGTCTGATCGACCGCGACCGTGTCTTCCAACTCAAGCTGGAAGCGCTGGCCGGCATCTTCGAGACCTGGTCCGGCGACCCCGAGCTTGCCGGCTACCTCGAGCGCGAAGGCGCAGGATTGCGCGACTTCGCCCACTTCTGCGTGTTGACCGAGGAGCACGGCTCGCCCTGGCAGAGCTGGCCGCAGGAGCTGCGCCGGCCTGAGTCCCCTGCGGTTGCCCGGTTTGCCCAGGCCAACCGGCAGCGGGTGCGGTTCCACGAGTGGCTGCAGTGGCTGCTGGACAGGCAGCTGGGGGCAGCCGCCGGCGAGCTCGGGCTGATCAATGACATAGCTGTCGGCGTACAGGGCGACGGAGCTGACACCTGGCTCTGGCCAGATGCTTTCGCAGAAGGCGTCTCCGTCGGCGCCCCGCCGGACTCCTTCAACCCGGCAGGGCAGAACTGGGGTGTCCTCCCCTTTCATCCCTGGCGGCTCGGCCAGGCCGGGTATGAACCCTTCATCCAGACCGTGCGCGCAGCCTTCCGCCACGGCGCCGGACTGCGCTTCGACCACGTGATGGGGCTGTTCCGGCTCTTCTGGATCCCGGCCGGCTCAGACGGCAGCGAGGGCGCCTACGTTCACTATCCGTTCGGCGATCTACTCGACCTCCTGGCGCTCGAGTCGCAGCGGGCTGGGGCCTTCGTGGTGGGTGAGGACCTGGGCACTGTGGAGCCGGGGACGCGGGAGGAGCTGAGCCGCCGGGAAGTCCTCTCCTACCGCCTGCTCTGGTTCGAGGAGCAGGCGCCGGAGAGCTACCCGGCGCGGGCGCTGGCGGCGCTCACGACTCACGACCTCCCCACACTGGCCGGCGTTTGGGGTGGCCTGGACTCGGATCCCGAGATCAAAGAGAGGCTTCGCCAGCACGCCGGCCTGACCGGCGAGGAGACACTTGTCGAAGTGATAGGCCCGGCGCACAGAGCTCTGGCGCGCAGCCCTGCTCAGATCCTGAGCGCCACGCTGGAGGATGCACTGGGCGTGGCCGAGCGGCCGAATCAGCCCGGCAAAGATGCTGACTGGCCCAACTGGCGACTGGCCCTGCCGCTGTCGCTGGAGCAAATTCAAGAGCAGGCAGGTGTGGCCGAGATCGCCAGGGCGCTGATCTCCGGAGACGAGCGCTAGCCACGCTGAGCAGCCGCCACGTGTTGAGATAGAGGGGGCATGCAACAAGACGCACCAGTCGACGCCAAGGGCACTACCGGGAAGAGTAACCGCCAGACTCCCGACGTCTATCCCCCGATCGGCGATTACGCCTTCATCAGCGACTGCCACTCGACGGCGCTGGTCAGCACCGATGCGTCCATCGACTGGTGCTGTCTGCGCCGGGTCGACGCCGGCAGCTGCTTCGGCCGCTTGCTCGACTGGCAGACTGGCGGCTACTGCTCCATCACCCCCCGCAGCGAGACCTACGCCAGCCACCGCGAGTACGTCTCGGACACCATGGTGCTCAAGACCACGTTCACGACAGGTGGCGGTGAGGCGACGGTGATCGACTGCTTCGCCATGCGCACTGGCGGCCGCGAGCAGCCGCTGATGGAGCTGATCCGCATCATTGA
>JALZAW010000244.1 GCA_030948155.1 Candidatus Dormiibacterota bacterium
GACGCGGAAAGAAGGCGTTGAAGGCTGGGACCTGCGCAGCTCGGGTCTCCGAACCCCGTCAGGTCCGGAAGGAAGCAGCGGTAAGGAGGCCGCCCGAGGGTGCCGCAGCCATTCTGGCCCGAGTCTCTAGTTCGCGTGCCGCAGGAGCTCAGGGATCGAAGCGGGGTGCGCGGCCACTGCCCAGCTCTGTGAACCGAGAAGCAACCCTGAACCGCTGCGGAGAACCGTGACCTACCAGACCCTATACCGCAAGTACCGCTCGCAGACCTTCGCGGACCTGGTTGGACAGGAGGCGACCAGACGCGCCCTCCAAGGCGCCATCGCGGGTGACCGGGTGGCCCACGCCTACCTCTTCGCCGGCACCCGAGGCACCGGCAAGACCTCCGCGGCCCGGCTTTTGGCCAAGGCCCTCAACTGCCTCCAGCGGGCACCCGGCAGCGCCGAGCCCTGCAACCAGTGCGAGTCCTGCCGGCAGATCCAGAACGGGACAGCCCTTGATTTGATCGAGATAGACGCCGCCTCCAACCGGGGCATCGACGAGATCCGCGACCTGCGTGAGAAGGTCAATCTGGCCCCGGCCCTGGGGCGGCGCAAGATCTACATAGTCGACGAGGCGCACATGCTCACGCCTGAGGCCTTCAACGCTCTCCTGAAGACGCTGGAGGAGCCGCCGCCCCACGTGGTCTTCGTGCTCTGCACCACCGAGGCGCAGAAGGTCCCGGCGACAGTGGTGGGCCGCTGCCAGCAGTTCAACTTTCGTCGGTTCAACGACGAGCAGATCAGTGGTCGCCTCCAGCATGTGGCCCGCCTGGAAGGCATCCAGGTCGAGCCGGCCGCGTTGAGCCTCATGGCCAAGGTCGCTCAGGGCTCCATGCGCGATGCCATCGGCCTCCTCGATCAGCTGGTCCCTGTCGCAGGCGAGACGATCACCGGGACCGCCACCCGGGACCTGCTCGGCCTGGCCGACCCTCGCCAGGTGGAGCACATCTTCGATCTCGTGCTGTCCGGCCGGGCAACCGAGGCGCTGACCGGACTGGCCCGTGTCTACGAGGCGGGCGGCGAGCTTCGGCAGCTGGTGAGAGGCTTGATGGAACGCTGTCGCGATCTCCTCCTGCAGGCCATCGAAAGTTGCGACGAAGACCGCCGGGGTTGGCTGTCGTCGGCTCTCGATACCCTCCTTCACCTGGACGGTGAGGTGAGAAGGCATGGCGAGCCGAGGTTCCTGGTCGAAGCTGCGTTGGTTCGGCTGGCGGCGAATGCTGCCCCTGGGGGCTCTCCGGCAGGCGGTGGGACTGCGGCTGGAGTCGAGCCGGTGACCCGGGTTGTCGCCCAGAGTGAGACCGCGACGCCGCCGAATCCGTCGCGCCCGCCCCGCCCCGCTGCAATCTCTGAACCTGCGCCAGGGGCCGGGGCCCCCTCTCCGGCGGAGGCTGCCGCCCTGGGGACGGTGGCCGACACCCCCTCAGCGGCGGAGACCGTTGCTTCGGCGACGGTTGCCGGCGGTCCAGCCTCGGCTCCGCTGTCAGCTCCAGCGCCGGTCAGTGCGAGCTCCTCAAGCGATGCGCTCGAGGGCTGGCGGGCAGTGCTGGAACAGCTCTCGCCGAAGATGAAGGCCTATTTCCGGGACGCCCAGCCGGCGGTTTCCGGTTCCCGGCTCAGCCTCATCTTCGCCTACGCCTTCCACCACAAGATGGCGCAGGAGAATGCCGGCGAGATAGCGTCCCCTGTCAAAGCCTGGCTGGGCGAGGCCGCCACCGTCGAGTTTCTGCTCCAGGACGCCAAAGCGCCGCTCGTGCGGGCCGCCGCCGAGAAGGCGGCGCAGTCGCCCGAGGATGATCCTCTGGTCAAGGCCGCAATCCGGGAGCTGGAGGGCAAGGTACTGCGGGTGAAGCAGATTCCCGGCGCCAGAGCCGCTTCCAAGCCAGAGCTGTAGAGCCGGTTGCCTGTACCGGTCGGATGTTTAGCAGGCCGGAGGCTCCCTCAGACCAGCGCTCCAGGCCGGCGGTGCCCACCGGGGTCCCCGCGAAGTCGAACACTTCGTGGGGTGGGAGGCCCGGGGCGGCAGGTTGAGCTGCGCATCTAAGATGCGTGACGAGCCCTGCCGGGTCCGGGAATGACGGCATCAGCGCCCGCAGGGCGACCGCCGGTCTGGGACGTCGGATGCTGAACATTTGGCCGATTTACAGGCAACAAGGAGCTGTCCACATGCAGAACCAGATGAAGATGATGCAGCAGGTCCAGAAGATGCAGGCGCGCATGGCGCAGGTCCAGGGCGAGCTGGAGGCGGCCACCGTGGAAGGTACAGCCGGCGGGGGCGCCGTCAAAGCAGTGGTTTCAGGCCAGCAGCGGCTGGTCTCGATCGAGATCGAGGCCGAGGTGGCGGACGACTGGGAGATGCTGCAGGATCTGATCCTGGCCGCCGTCAACGAGGCTTTGGATAAGTCGCGCGAGCTGGCCGCCTCCCGCATGCAGGCGGTGACAGCTGGCCTGGGCGTCCCTCCGGGCTTGATCTGAGCCGGCCCCGCTTGGCGACGCACTGAAAGATGCTGCAGCTGCCACTGCCTCTGGAGCAGCTGATCAGGGAGCTGTCGCGCCTGCCCAGCGTGGGTCCAAAGACTGCCCAGCGCCTGGCCTTCTTCATCCTCCGTTCCGACAGCTCCCAGGCTGAGGCCCTGGCCCAGGCGGTGCTGGACGTGAAGAGCCGGATCGGCTACTGCGAGGAATGCTGGAACATTGCCGAAGGGCGGCGCTGTTCGATCTGCCTCTCGCAGCGCCGGGAGCCGACGCAGCTCTGCGTTGTTGAAACGCCGCTCGACCTCCTTGCGGTGGAGCGGACAGCCGAGTTCCACGGTCTTTATCACGTACTGCACGGTGTCATCTCACCGATCGACGGGATCGGCCCCGGCGACATCCACGTCCCGGAACTGGTCGAGCGGGTGCGGAGTCGAGGGGTGCGCGAGGTCATCATTGCCACTGATGCCGACATCGAGGGCGAAGCGACTGCCGTTTACCTGCTGCGAGCCCTGGCGGCGCTGGGCGTACAGGTGACCCGGCCCGCTCACGGCTTGCCGGTCGGTGGCGACCTGGAGTACGCCGACGAGCTGACTCTGGCCCGTGCCCTGAGTGGTCGGCGCGCCTTCTAGCCGCCTGGACTAGCCGAAAGACCGTCTCGGAGCGCCGATGCGTGCGTAAGCGTTCCCCGCTTGGCGGGGCCCTTTAGCGCGGATTGCCGGCCCCTGTCGTCACGGATCTTCAGATCTGCTCATCCTCGTTCCACCCTTTCGGTTCGACTCCCCGAAACCTCCGGGTTCGCGGGGAGCTTGGGGGTTTGCGTGGGCCCCTGAGGCGCCCTGGGCGGGCGCCTGCCCCGAGTTACGGCCCCATCGACCGTACAGGCCACCAGTCTGCCTGCACCAGGCTTGGCAGGGCGAGCTGGAAGGTGCTACCATCGTCTTTCGCGCCAGGCAGCCCAGCAGTGGGGGCGGACGCGAGAAGGAAGCCGTGCACGAGCGGTTTGAAGCCTGGTGCGACGGTGTACAATTGACATTGCGCCTCCGCCGAAAAGGCTTAGTGCGCCCTGGCGCCGGGTTGGTTGGAAGGTCTTACGACCTTCTCGCGAGCCCAAGGGCCCAGGGTCGGAGGAGGCTACCAGCACTTTGACAACTGAAGAGTGAGAAGGACTTAAAGAGTCCAAACGGACTCAGGACTGCGATGTCCTGGGGTCCTTGCTTTAGACGGAGAGTTTGATCCTGGCTCAGGGTTAACGCTGGCGGCGCGCCTGATACATGCAAGTCGAGCGAGGGCTCATTTCTCGCAAGAGAGATGGGTTCCTAGCGGCGAACGGGTGAGTAACACGTGGGCAACCTTTCCCAAAGTGGGGGATAACATCGAGAAATCGGTGCTAATACCGCATGTGGTCATCGAAGACATCTTTGATGAAAAAAGCAGCAATGCGCTTTGGGGTGGGCCCGCGGCCTATCAGCTTGTTGGTGGGGTAACGGCCTACCAAGGCATTGACGGGTAGCTGGTCTGAGAGGACGACCAGCCACACGGGGACTGAGACACGGCCCCGACTCCTACGGGAGGCAGCAGTAAGGAATCTTCCGCAATGGGCGAAAGCCTGACGGAGCGACGCCGCGTGTGGGATGAAGTCTTTCGGGATGTAAACCACTGTCGGAGGGGAAGAGAACGGACGGTACCCTCCAAGAAAGCCCCGGCTAACTACGTGCCAGCAGCCGCGGTAATACGTAGGGGGCAAGCGTTACTCGGATTTACTGGGCGTAAAGCGCGTGTAGGCGGCTGGTCAAGAGTGATGTGAAATCTCCGGGCTCAACCCGGAAACTGCATCGCTAACTGGCCTGGCTAGAGTGCAGGAGAGGGCAGTGGAATTCACGGTGTAGCGGTGGAATGCGTAGATATCGTGAGGAACACCAGTGGCGAAGGCGACTGCCTGGCCTGTAACTGACGCTGAGACGCGAAAGCGTGGGGAGCGAACCGGATTAGATACCCGGGTAGTCCACGCCCTAAACGTTGCGAACTAGGTGTTGGCGAGATTGACCTCGTCAGTGCCGCAGCTAACGCATTAAGTTCGCCGCCTGGGAAGTACGGTCGCAAGATTAAAACTCAAAGGAATAGGCGGGGGCCCGCACAAGCAGCGGAGCGTGTGGTTTAATTCGATGCAACGCGAA
>JALZAW010000245.1 GCA_030948155.1 Candidatus Dormiibacterota bacterium
GAGCATCTATCAAGACCGCGCCGGCCAGCCGGCTCTGCAGCCCGGCGTAATCGAGCGCCCATTCCCGCAACGGCTCCGCCGCCTCGAAGTCACCCGCGGTGACAGTCACCGGCTCGCGGCTCTTTTGCCCCCGCCACGCCTGCCATCCGCCATCCAGCAGATAGACCTCTGGGTGGCCGAAGTAGCGAAGCAGGAACCAGAGCCGGGCGGCCGTGAAGCCGCCCTGGTCGTCGTAAACCACCACCTGCGAGCTGCGCCTCAGGCCCGCCCGGCGCATCGCGGCTTGGAACTGCTGCCGCCCAGGTAGGGGATGGCGGCCGGCGTCCGACCGGTCGCCGGTGACTTCGGCCAGGTCGACGAAGACGGCTCCGGGGATGTGCCCCTGGGCGTAAGCGGCAGCGCCTGAGCCACCGTCGAGGTACCAGCGGAAGTCGAGCACCGAGAGGTCCGGATCAGCCAGGTGCTGAGCCAGCCAGCCGGCTGACACGAGGGGATCCGGCACCTAGTGTCCGGACACTAGCCGGCAATACTGCCGAAAGCAAGCAGCGCGAACAGCCCAGCGAGGTAGATGGAGGAGTAGCCGAAGAGCCGCCGAGTCCAGCCCAGCCTGACCAGATCGAGCACGCACACCGTCACCAGGCCCAGACCGAGAACCAGAGCGCCGGCGAGATAGATGGCGCTCTCGGCATGGGTGAAAAACGGCACCAAGCTGACCACCATCGTCAGCACTGCGTAGGCCAGGCTCTGCAGCTTCACCGAGCCGGCTCTTGCGACCACCGGCAGCATGGGCACGTCCACTGCCTTGTAATCGCGCCGGATCATCTGCGCCAGCGCCCAGAAATGCGGTGGCGTCCAGAAGAGGATCACAGCGAAGAGCGACAGAGCCGTCCAGTCCAAGCCGCCGGTCACTGCGGCCCAGCCCACCAGCGGCGGCATGGCTCCAGCAGCGCCTCCAATGACTATGTTCTGAGGCGTCGAACGCTTGAGCCAGATCGTGTAGACGAAGACATAGATCAGCGTGCCGAGCAAGGCCAGAACCGCCGCCGCCAGGTTGGCTGCGCGCCAGAGCACCCCAAAGGCCGCGACGTTGAGGAGGATGCCGAAGAGAAGGGCATGTTTGGCTGGGATCCGACCGGACGGCACTGGCCGCCGCCGAGTCCGAGCCATCACTGCGTCGATATCCCGGTCGAACCAGGCGTTGATGGCGGAAGCCCCACCGGCGGCCAGCGTGCCGCCCAGGAGCACAGCCAGGACAGCTTCCAGTCGGGGCACGCCGTGCGCCGCCGGGAGCATGGCGCCCAAGGCGGTGAGGACCAGGAGCAGCACCACCCGCAGCTTCATGAGGCTCAGGTAATCCCGGATCTGGGAGAGCGCGCCGCCCTTGGCTCGGCTGGAGGTTGCGGCCGCTTCGTTCACCAGTCTCCAGTCTAGTGGCAGGCCTCCCCTGCCCCGTCCTGCTCCGGTCAGTGCAGCGAGGTGAGCGCCTGGGCCAGCGCCACCTCGTTGACAGGCCCTGCCTGCTGATCGCGGATGGTGCCGTCGGGGCCCACCAGCACTGTGGTCGGAAACCCTGCGACTCGGTAAGCCGCCGCGACGCGCCCGTCCTGATCCAGCGCCAGCGGCGCCCGGACCCCGATCGAGCGCAGATAGCCGGTGGCGGTGGCCTGGCTCTCGCGGTTGTCGACCAGCAGCAGGCTGGTCTCTGGATGCTGGGCGGCAAACCGCTGGAGCGCCGGCAGCTCCTGGCGGCAGGGCGGGCAGCCGGTCCACCAGAAGTTCAGAATCACCGGCCGTCCCCTGAACTGCTCCAAGCTGATGCTGCCGCCGTCGCCGCCGGCGAGGCTGAAGGCGGGGGCAGGACTGCCCGACCGGGACGGCTCGCTCGCAGTCACTGTCTTCAAGGCTTCCAGCACCTGGGCTGAGCCCCAGCCCTCGCCATGGCCGGCCAGCAGCCCGCGGCCGGCGGGATCCAGCTCGGCGCTGAGCTGGGCGGGCAGCTTGCCACCCACGTCCGGCGCCCCCGTGTAAGCGGCGCGCACGTAGCCATGGCTGTCGATGAGGACCAGTCCGGACGTATGCGTGTCACCTGTGGAGGGTTGGATGCCGAAGGGTGCCCAGAACTCAGCGATGGCGTCCTGGCTGCCGGTGGCGAAGAGCCAGTCGGCGCCAATGCGCGCGCGATACTGAGCCAGCACCGGGGCCGTGTCGGTGCCCGGGTCGGTTGTCACCTCGAGCAGGTTGACATCGGGTGCTGTCTGGCGAAGCTGGAAGAGCAGGCCTGTGTAGAGCGGGCAGGTCTGGTGGCAGTTGGTGTGGAAGGCGGCCACCACCGTGTCTCGGCCGGTGAAGCTGCTGCGGTCGAGGAGCCGGCCCGATTGATCCTGCAGGCTCACGTCGGCGGGCCGGGTCAGCTTGCCGCCCAATTCCTGCAGGCCCAGATTCAGCTCCTGGTCGCCAATGTAGGCGCCCCCGGCCGCCACCCGACCCGCCTCCACCGCCAGCAGCAGCGGCTGAACTTGATTGCTCGAGATGGTGATCTTGCGGGCTGCCGGCTGGCCGGGAATCTTGAGTTCATAGCTGCCGGGCTGAACGCTCAACTCCTTCAGTTTCGCGCTCCCAGGCGCTCGGGGGACTCCGCCGGTGACGTCGAAGTGGCCGGCCCCGATCGAGATCTTGGTGGGTCCCAGCCGATCCGGCTCCGCGGCGGCAGCCAGGACCAGCAACGTGCCTGGTGGCGGGCTGCTGCGGAGGCTGAGCAATTGATAGCCAAGACCGCCGACGGCAAGGGCCGCCAGGGCGAGCAGAGCGAGCAGCAGCCGCGAGCGGAAAAACACTGGCTTCAGCCGCCCGAGGCGCGACCCGTAGCCTGGGCGGGGGGCATCCAGGGATAGCGGGCCCGGACCTCGTCGATGTAGGTGGCGAAAGCGTCGGCTGTGGGCGCGTGCTCGATCTGGAGGACGTTCTCAGCGTTTGCCTCCCCGCTGTGCGAGAGGTTGAAGCTGCCCACGAAGACAGTGTCGTCGACCACTGTGCACTTGGCGTGCATGAAGTCATGCAGCGAACCTGGCGAGTACGGTTGGGAGCGCTTGGCGCCCCAGGGGACTGCCGACGAGATCCGGGCCCAGAGCGCCAACTTCCAGGCGGATCGAGGGTGGGAACGCCACTGGTGACGCACCTCGGCCATCTGGGTCTCATCAAAGCAGCCGGCGATGTCGGGGCCCTGCCTGTCGATGGTCTCGGCCAGGCTGGCAAGTACGGGACCTGAGGTGAGCACAGGTGAACAGATGCGAATCCTGCGTCGGGCCAGCGCCAGCCGCTCGGCGATCTCATGTACCAGCTTCTTGGCGCGACCAGGGGTGAAGAAGGCTCGCAGCCGCAGGTCTGGCCGGGGCTCCCGCCATTCAGGCGCTTCCCGACCCGAGCCCTCGACCGAGCGCTGCTGGAACAGCTCTTCAAAGTTTGTCGCGTAGGCGGCGGCGATGACCGGCTCGGCCAAGCGGACGATGACATTCTCTTCCCGCGTCCAGCTGTCAGTCGTCCAGTTGGTCGAACCCGTCCAAACAGCTGCCCCCGGCGTCGCCACATCACGGACCACATACTTGTGGTGCATCAGGTCGGGCGCGCCCGGAATGGGCTGGAAGGCAACGCCCAGAGCCTTGAGCCACTCCCAGTCCACGAAGCCAGGCGGTGGCAGCGGCTTGCTCCGGCGGGGCGGCTCCTGGTTGAAGACCAAGCGGACCCTGACCCCCCGGCCCGCCGCCGCCTGGAAGGCTGAGCGCAGCGTGTCAGCCGCCGGACCGCTGGGCGCCAGGTCATAGATTGCGACTTCCAGGCTCTGCCGGGCGGCCGAGAGGAACTCTGCCAGCAGCCCGGCGACGGCTTCAGCCGGCTGGCCGCCGTCGAGCAGAAACGTTGGCTTTAGGACAGCTGTCTGAAGGTCTATTGCCCGTCCGCCTTCCTCTCGTGGTGGCTGGGCTCGGGGGCCCCTCGGGTGGCCAGGTCAGCCGCCTCCTCGGGATCATCGGTGATGGTCAGGAGCGACAGGTCGTCAGTTGACACCAGGCCTTGCTCCAGCGGCTTCTCCTTGAGCCAGCCAAGCAGTCCGCCCCAGTAGGCGCTTCCGAAGAGGATGACGGGAAAGTGCTCGATCTTGCCTGTCTGGGCAAGGGTGAGGGACTCGAACAGCTCGTCCAACGTGCCGAAGCCGCCCGGAAAGATGATGAAGCCCTGCGCGTACTTGACGAACATCATCTTGCGGACGAAGAAGTAGCGGAATTCGACGCCCACCTCGCAGTAATCGTTGAGTGACTGCTCATGAGGCAGCTCTATATTGCAGCCCACCGACAGGCCGCCGGCTTCGAAACAGCCCCGGTTGGTGGCCTCCATCATCCCCGGCCCGCCGCCCGTGATCACCGCCACGTCGCGGTGTGCCAGCGCCGCCCCGACCCGCAGGCCCTGTTGGTAGAGCGGGTCGTCAGGCCTGACGCGGGCGGAGCCGAAGCAGGTGACGGCCGGCCCCAGATCAGCCAGCGCGTCGAAACCCTCGACGAACTCAGAGACGAAGCGGAGCACGCGCCAGGAATCGCTGTGGCGATCGTAGATGCTCGGCGTCTGCAGCAGGCTCTGATCGGCGGGCGGACGCTGCTTGGGAACCACGAGCGCGCCGG
>JALZAW010000016.1 GCA_030948155.1 Candidatus Dormiibacterota bacterium
CCCTCCCGGATGGCGTAGGCGATGGGCGCCGCGCCCCGCCAGCGCGGCAGCAGCGAGGCGTGGACGTTGAGCGAACAGGAAGTAGGGACGGAGAGAACAGACGCCGGCACTATCTGGCCGTAGGCCGCGACCACGAGTAGATCAGGCATCGCCGCGGCTATCCGACTGACTGCTTGCTCAGCGCGCAGGCGCTCAGGCTGGAAAAGCCGCAGTCCCAGCTCCTGCGCCGCGAGCTTCACAGCTGGGGCCGTCATTTGCAGGCGGTGGGCGGGTCGATCGGGTTGCGTCACCACCAGCTCGACTTGATGGCCAGCGGCCGTCAGCGCTCGCAGAGCGGGTACGGCAAACGAGGCCGTCCCAAAGAACACGAGCCGGCTCAGGCCTCCACCGCCTCCAGCTCGGTCTCATACTCCTCCGCTGGACGCAGAGTCTCCAATCCTGTCAGGCGGTCTGTAAAGAGAATGCCGTCCAGATGGTCGATCTCGTGCTGGAAGGCGCGCGCTGTGAAACCTGAGGCCTTGATCCTGACCGGCTTGCCCTTGCGGTTGAGGCCCTTGACGACTACCTGCTCCGCCCGCTCCACCTCGCCCACCCAGCCGGGGTAGCTGAGGCAGCCCTCGTATCCGATCTGGCTGCCCTCAGCCTTGACCAGCTCTGGGTTGATGAGCGCGTGGTGCTGGTTTTCGTCGCCCTTCACCACTATCGCGCGCAGCGCGACGCCTATCTGGTTGGCGGCCAGGCCCGCGCCCGGGGCGGCGTACATCGTCTCGACCAGATCGTCCAGCAGGCGGACGGCTGAGGCGTCTACGCGAGCCACCTTCTTGGCCTTCGTACGAAGGGCCGGATGCTGGAAGTTCAGGATCTTGCGGATCGACATCGGGGCGAAGATTCTACCGGCGCTAGAACCCAACTCGATCCTGCAGACGGCGGCAGGCCGGCGGCCTTCCCCGCGCCGCTTGTGCGAAGCTGGGCCCATGAAGCGGATCGAAACCTCCGACGGGATCTCGCTGGCGGTCGGCGACGAGGGCGAAGGGGTGCCTGTCGTCCTGCTCCACGGCTTCCCCGACTCCTCCTACGTGTGGCGGAAGCAGATCCCCGCACTCAGCGCCGCAGGCCTCCGCCCGATCGTGCCCGACCTGCGCGGCTTCGGCGAGTCGGACCAACCACCCGAGGTCGAGGCCTACCGCATCACCACCATCGCCAAAGACTTCATCTCGATCCTAGATGCACTCGAGATCGAGCGTGCCCACGTCGTCGGTCACGACTGGGGGGCGGGCCTCGCCTGGGTGGTCGCCGGACTTTACCCCGGCCGTGTCGATCGGCTCGTGACGATGTCGGTCGGACACCCTAACACGCAGCGCGACCCACCTGTGGAACAGCGCGAGAGGTCTTGGTACATGCTCTGGTTTCAGTTCGAAGGAATCGCGGAAGCGCTCTTGCCACGCGACGACTGGAAGCTGCTGCGCGAGTGGACCCGGGGCCACGGTGACGTCACCAGGTACGTCGCCGACCTCGCGCGGCCGGGGGCGCTCAGAGCGGGCCTCAACTGGTATCGGGCGAACGTGCCACCTACGCGGGAGCTCGGACCGAGGCGAGAGTTCCCCAAGATATCAGCGCCGACGATGGGTCTCTGGTCGAGCGGCGACGACTACCTGCTCGAGGGCCAGGTGGTGCGCTCGGGCAGGCACGTGACCGGAGGCTTTCGCTATGAACGAATCGAGAACGCGAGCCACTGGCTGCAGGTCGACGAACCCGAGCGAATAAATGAGCTGCTGCTGGATTTCCTGGGCTGAGACCCACAGGAGCCACCTCCACGAATTGGGCCAGGTGCCGGAGCGCCCGGCGAGCCAAGCCCTGCTTGGATCCCCAGGCATCTAGGCCGGGTCCACGTCGAAGGACCAACCGCGGCCGCCGGGCAGAAGAGGCCGAATCCTGCTCAGCTCCTCGCCCTTGAGAGTCACCTGCCAGCGGTACTGACCGCGCAGCTGGTGCAGGAAGGCAGGGGCCGGGCCCTGCACTCGAATTCCATTCAGGTGCTCTCTGACCAGCGCGGCGGCGAGCGCCTCGGCCGCGTCGCGTGTCACTGTCGCCGCCTGCTCGTCATCGCGATGGCTGTAGGTCAGGACCGCCAGCTCCACAAAAGGGGGAAATTGGTAGCGCTGGCGAGACGGCAGCTCAGCGGCCGCGAAACCTGCGTAGTCTCCCTCCGCCGCGCGGCGCAGCGAGTAGTGATCGGGATTGGAGGTTTGAACTACGACACTGGCGGACCGAGCGCCGCGGCCCGCCCGGCCCGCGACCTGGCTCAACAGCGCAAACGTCGCCTCCGCCGAGCGATAGTCGGGAAAGTGAAGCGGCAGGTCCGCATCGATCACACCCACAGCCGTAACCGCCTCCAGGTCCAGGCCGCGGGCGACGAGCTGGGTCCCCACGAGAACGTCCGCTCGACCTTCGCTGAAAGCCTCCAGCACATCCAGGTAGCCATCAGGTCCCCGGCTGGAATCCCTGTCCAGGCGGAGAACGCGCTTTTCCGGCCAGAGCTTCTTCACCATGCCCTCCAGGCGCTGGGTCCCCACGCCGAGGCCGCGAATCTGCCGGGAGCCGCAGTGCTGGCAGTATTCGGGCACCGGCCGGCTGTAGCCGCAGTAATGGCAGGAGAGCGCCGCCAGCTCCAGGTGCTCCACCATTGCGACCGAACAGCCCGGGCAGCTGACCGACTCGCCGCAGTCCTGGCAGAGGACGAAGGTGGCGGCACCGCGGCGGTTCAAGAAGAGAATGGCCTGCTCGCCCTGCACCAGGGTCTGCTCCAGCACGGTGTGCAGCCGCCGGCTGATGGGCAGGCGGTTCCCGTAGCGAGCTTCTCGCCGCATGTCGACAAGCTCCACCTGCGCCGGGCGGCCCACCACCCGCCGGCGGAGCGCCGCCAACCGCAGCCTGCCTGACTGGGCCTCGGCATAGGCATCCAGGCTGGGCGTGGCGGAACCGAGAATTAGGCGGGCGGCAGTGATTTCGGCCAGCCGGCGCGCCACCCAGGAGGCTTCGTAGCGAGGCGTGCGGTCCTGCTTGTAGGCACTGGAGCCCTCCTCGTCCAGGCAGATCAGCCCCAAGCGGGCGATCGGGGCGAAGATGGCGGAGCGGCTGCCGACCACGACTTCCACTTCGCCCCGCCGGATGCGCCACCATTGTTGAGCGCGCTCCAGGTCGGTCAGCTGGCTGTGGAGGACGGCCGCCGGCCGGCCGAGGCGCCCGACCAGTCGCGCCACCAGCTGTGGCGAGAGGGAGATCTCGGGCACCAGCAGCAGCACGCGTAGCCCGCGGCCGAGCGCCTCGTCAGCAGCCCGCAGGTAGACCTCCGTCTTGCCGCTGGCCGTAACTCCGTGGAGCAGCACCGCCCGGGATTCGCGGCTGGCCTGCACTGCGGCAGCCTGCTCCCAGCTGAGCTCAGGGCCGGGCTGAGGCGGCCCGCTGGGTAGGGCCACCTGCAGCAGGCGGCTGTGCCGGGTCTGCCGCCTCGACGGCCCAGCACCGCTGGAACGTCCCAGCCGCACGCGGGGCGGCAGGAACGCGCGCAGGCACTCGATCAGAGGCGCCCAATAATGGTCGGCAACCAGGCGCGCCAGCTGCAGGTGGTGGGGCTGCAGCAGCGGCTCGGCGTCTGCCCGCTCGATGTCCTTGACAGCACGGTCGGGCCTCCGGCTGTGGACCTCCAGGACATAGCCGTAGGAGCCCCGCGGCCCAAAGGGGACCCAGACGCGATGACCTGGCACTATATCCACAGCGGTCGGGACCGCGTACGTGTACGCCTCGCGGCCCAGGGTGCGCGCCGCCTCGACGGCGATCTCCGCGTAGAGGGCCACTACGGACCGCGCCGGCGAACGCGCTCTCGCGCCAGCAGGGCCTCCAGCTCAGCCAGAGCCCTCTCGGCGTCGTCATTGACTATGGCGTGGTCGTAGTGATCGACGAAGCCCATCTCCCACTCGGCCAGCCGCTGTCGCTCGAGATTTAGCTGCGCCGGGTCGCCGCGCTCGTGCCGTCGCCGGGTCAACTCGTCCATGGATGGGGGCAGAACAAAGATGAAGACGCCATCCGGCCGCCGCTGGCGCACCTGTTCGGCACCCTGCACATCAATCTTCAGAATGACGTCCTCCCCGGCGCCCTGAATCTCCTCCACGCGCCTGGCTGAGGTGCCGTAGTAGTGGCCGCCGACCTGGGCGTGCTCAAGCAGCTCGCCGGCCTTGATGAGAGTTTGAAACTCGTCCACGCTGACGAAGCTGTAGTGCTCACCGTCCACCTCGTAGTCGCGCCGGGGCCGAGTGGTGTACGAGACCGAGTAGCGGAGGCTGGGATTGCGCCGCAGCAGCATCTCGATGAGCGTGTCCTTGCCCACCCCGCCAGGGCCTGAGATCACCACCAGCAGCGAACGAGCCGTCGCGGGGACAGCGTTCACAAGCTCTCCCAAAAGGTGGTGAAGTCGGCGGGCGGCGCCGCCTCGAAGCTCAGTGGCTCATGGGTCAGTGGATGCCGCAGTCGGAGACGCCAGGCGTGAAGAAGAGGCCTCGCTGGCTCGCTCGGCCGGACCCTGCCATAGAGACCATCACCCACCAGGGGATGGCCGAGAGCCGTCAGGTGGACGCGGACCTGATGGGTCCTACCGGTTTCCAGATCGCACCTGAGGAGTGTGTGATTTGCCCTCTTCTCGAGCACCCGGTAGTGGGTGCGGGCCGGGCGGCCGCCGGCCACGACTGCCATCCGGAGCCGGTTGGTCGGATCACGGCCGATGGGGCCCTCCAGAATGCCGAAGGCCTCAGCCAGGCCGCCTCTCACGATGGCGAGGTAGGTCCTGCGCAGGGTGCGCGCCTCCAGCTGCGCGGCCAGTGCGCGGTGAGCGACGTCATTTCGGGCGGCGAGCATCAGGCCCGAGGTGCCCTTGTCAAGTCGGTGGACGATCCCGGGACGGACCTCACCACCGGCAAAGGACCACCTTCCACCCAGCCCTAGCAGCGCGTTCACAAGGGTTCCACTCGAATGGCCGGGGGCGGGATGCACCACCATCCCGGGCGGTTTGTCCAGCACCACGAAGTCAGGGTCATCGTGAATCAACCGCAGCGGGATGTTCTCCGCCGCCGGCTCAACCGTCACCCGTTCAGGCGGGCTGTACTCCAGGACATCGCCAGCGCGCACTGTGTCGGCCGGCTTGGCGACAGCGCCGTTGAGCCGTACCAGCCCAGATCGGGCCAGCCTGCCAGCAGTGCTTCGACTCAGGCTCGGATCGAGCAACGCGAGGGCGCGGTCCAGCCGGCCGGCCACGGCTTCGCCTGCTGTCAAGCGCTTCGCTGACGTCGCAGATACCCGAAGAGCAGCAGCATGACGCCCAGCGTGATCGCCGAGTCGGCGATGTTGAAGACCGGCCAGAAGAACACTGCTATGAAGTCTGTGACAGTGCCATGGACCAGCCGGTCGTAGCCGTTGCCGAGGGCCCCGCCCATCACCAGCCCCAGAGTGCCGCCCAGCGCTGATCCCACGGGATTGCGAACGACGTAGTAGAGGAGGCCGCCGGCGACTACCACGGAGGCGAGCAGGAAGAACAGAGTGGCGTTGGGAGCCAGGCTGAAGGCTGCTCCTGAATTGTGGGTGTTCACTATCTGCACGCCCGGTCCGGCTGACAGCGCCGTGCCTGGCGGCACGTTGGCCGTGACCAGACCCTTCGTGATCCTGTCCACGGCGAGCACGACCACAGCCACTACCGCGAACAGCGCGCGGCCCGAGCTCAGCTCGCGCGTTTGAGTCCTATCCAGAGGTCCTCTCCGATCTCCGCGCCCGCCATCTCCGCCGGCCGCTCTTCGACGACTTCGCGCGCCAGCGTTTCGGCGGCCACCACGCCACCGAAGAGGCTGATCACTCGCGGCCAGTCCCCGGCGCCGACCAGGAACAAGACTATGCGGTCTTCGATCTGGAGACCGCGCTGCTTGCGCAGCTCCTGCACCCTCCGGATCAGATCCCGCGCCAGGCCCTCGAGCCTCAGCTCCTCGCTGATCTCGGTGTCGAGCACGAACTGGGATCCGCTGAGGACCTCCTTGACGTTCAGCTCGTCTCGGATGATCGCTGCCAGCTCGGGCCTGAACTCGCGCGGCAGGGTCACCGACTGAAGCGGCTGTCGTACCTTGAGCCGGGCCGCGTCCCGAGCGGCCAAGCCCTCCACCACCGCCTGCCGGACCTCGGCCATGTCGCGCTCGAGCTGGCCGTCCTGAGCCGAGCCGGAGGCAAGCGGGAAGTCGGCCAGGTGGACGCTGGCTCCGGCGCAGAGGTTGCGATGCAGCGCCTCGGCGACGAAAGGCAGGAAGGGTGCCAGCAGCCGGGAGAGGCAGACGAGCGTCTGATACAGCGTCTGATAGGCAGAGAGCTTGTCAGCATCGGATTCCGACTTCCAGAAGCGGCGCCGCGAGCGCCGCACGTACCAGTTGGAGAGCTCTTCCACGAACGTTTGCAGCGGCCGCGCGGCGCTGTTGACCTCATAGTGCTCGAGGTTGTGGTCGACGGTCTCAACGAGATGATCGAGGCGCGAGAGCAGCCAGCGGTCGAGGACCGGCCGTTCCGAAAGCGGCACCGCCGGTGACTCCGGCGAGAAGCCGTCGATGTTGGCGTAGGTCACGAAGAACGAATAGACGTTCCAGAGAGTCAGCAGAAACTGCCTGACGACGTTCTGCAGGGTCTTGGGGCCGAGCCGTTGATCCTCGCCCACTGGAGAGACGAAGAAGTTCCAGCGCACGGCGTCGGCGCCGAACTGGTCAAACAACTTGGTCGGGTCCAGGATGTTGCCGCGCGACTTGCTCATCTTCTGGCCCTGGTCGTCAACAATCATGCCCAGGCAGATGACGTTGCGGTAGGCGTTCTGCCGGAAGAGCAGCGTCGAGATGGCTAGCAATGAATAGAACCAGCCGCGGGTCTGATCCTGGGCCTCGGCGATGAAGTCAGCCGGGAAGCTGTTCTGGAACTCGTCGGTGCCGGCTCGTGGATAGCCGCGCTGCGCAAAGGGCATTGAGCCCGAGTCGAACCAACCATCGAGCACGTCCGGCACGCGCTCCATCTGCCCGCCACAGGTTGGGCAGGTCAGCTTCACGGCATCGATGTAAGGCCTGTGCAGATCTGCGTCCGGCGCCAGACCAAGCTCCTCAGCCGAGGCTACGCAGCGCCGCTCGCCGCAGCTGCAGATCCAGAACGGCAGTGGAGTGCCCCAGTAGCGAGTGCGCGAGATCGCCCAATCGACGTTGTGCTCCAGCCAGTCGCCCATGCGCCCGGTCCTCACATGCGCGGGCACCCAGTTAGTGGCGGTGTTGTTGGCCACCAACTCGTCCTTGACAGCCGTCGTTTGCACGTACCAGCTGTCCAGGGCGTAGTAGATGAGCGGCGTTGCGCAGCGCCAACAGAACGGATACGTGTGGCGGATCTGCTCTTCGCGATAGACCAAACCCCGTTCCCGCAGGTCGGCGATGATGTAGGGGTCGGCGTCCTTGACGAACATGCCGGCGAAGGCCTCCACCTGGGGCAGCATGCGGCCGCGGAGATCCACTGTGTGGCGGATCGGAATGCCCTTCTCCTGGCAGATTCGGAGGTCGTCGGCGCCATAGGCAGCGGCTGTGTGGACCACGCCTGTTCCCTCCGCGGTTGAGACGAAGTCGGCGTCGATGACATAGAAGGCCCGCTGCTCCGGCGGCAGATAGGGAAAGAGCGGCTCATAGTCGAGGTCGAGCAGGTCCTCGCCTCTGAAGCGCTTCAGCACCTCATAGTCGCCCTGCAGCACGTCCTGTCTCGCGTCCGCCAGGATCAACTTCTCGACCGGCTCGTCGGAGCCGGAGCCGCGCTTTTGGACCAAGACGTAGTCGAGGTCCCGGCCGACCGCCAGCGCCACGTTGCCGGGCAGGGTCCAGGGAGTCGTCGTCCAGGCCAGTAGGAAAGTGTGGGGCTGCTGCTTCAGGCGGAAGCGCACATAGACGCTGGGGTCGGGCACGTCGTCCTCGTAGCCCTGCGCCAGCTCGTGACTGGAGAGCGGCGTGGCGCAGCGCGGGCAGTAGGGGGCGACCTTGAAGCCCTTGTAGATGAGACCGCGATCCCAGATGCTCTTCAGGGCCCACCAGACCGACTGGATGTAGTCGCTGTTGAGCGTCCAGTAGGCAGCGTCGTAGTCGAGCCAGAAGGCCATGCGCTCCGAGAATGCGCGCCAATCGGTGACGTACTCGTAGACGCTCTCCCGGCAGAGCCGGTTGAACTCTTCGATGCCGAACTCCTCGATCTGCTGCTTGCCGGAGACACCGAGCTTCCTCTCCACCTCCAGCTCGACGGGCAGGCCGTGCGTGTCCCAACCTGCCTTCCGCTCCACGTAGCGACCTTTCATCGTCTGGTAGCGGCCGAACAGGTCCTTGAAGGCGCGGGCTAAAACATGGTGGGTCCCCGGCCGGCCGTTGGCTGTGGGCGGTCCCTCGTAGAAGACGAAAGGCTTGCCATCGCGGCGGTGCGCCAGGCTGCGGCGGAAAGTGTCCTCTTCCGCCCAGAGCGCCATCACTCCCAGCTCGACGTCCGGGAAGTGGACTCGGGGCGAAACCTCTTGGAACCGCTTATCCGTCTGCATCTGGTCCGTCCTTCAGAAAGTTGATCTGGGACGAGCCAGTGACGGCCCGCGGTACCACCCAGGTTCCCGCCTGGCAGCGGGCTCTCATGTGGCTCCGGCTCCGGAGTGATCTAGCCTCCTGGCCGCTGCTCGCATCTCAGCTGCGCGAACTCTCTGTGAGCGGTGAAAAGAGAGGGCTACCTGTCTCCCTCGACGCCGGACGACGCTGCTGAGTGTACCGGGTGGCCAGGGGACGTCGATGATCCGATCCCCAGAAGCGTGCTGGCGGTAGTCAGCGCGCTGACCGGTCCTCGCTCACCGTACGAATCGCCGCGCCCGGCCTGCTGAGTCATGATCACTCTGTGGTCAAGCCCTGGCTGATTGACGAAGTGGCGTCCTCGGGCCCAGAACATCGCGACCCTGCCTTCGTCGCCGGCTACGATCGGAAGCAAGGAAACCCCGACCCCAGCGAGGATCTGGCCGTGCTCCGGGCGCACGGACTGGGGCCGACCTCGACCCTTGTCGACCTGGGTGCCGGGACTGGGAGATTTGCAATCGCAGCCGCGCGCGAATTGGGGCGGGTCGTCGCGGTCGACGTCTCCCCTCAAATGCTGAGCCTGCTGCACCTGCGAGCAACCGCTGCCGGGCTGTCGAACCTTCACTGTGTGGAGGCCGGGTTTCTCACCTACGAACACGCCGGACCCCCGGTGGACACCGTGTACAGCCGCAACGCGCTTCACCACCTGCCGGACTTCTGGAAGGCGATAGCACTCGATCGCATCAGCCGGCTCTTGAAACCCCATGGTGTCCTTTTGCTGCATGACTTGATCTACGACTTCCAGCCCTCGGCCGCCGACGAGGTGATGAGCCGATGGCTCGATGGCGCCGTGGACGATCCCACGTGCGGCTACACCCGCGACGATTTCATCACCCACATCCGCACCGAGCACAGCACCTTTCGTTGGCTGTTCGAGCCAATGCTGGCGGCCGCAGGTCTCGAGATAGTGACAGTCGATTTCCGTCGATCCGTGTACGGGGCCTATACGTGCGTCAGACGTTGACTTCAGCGTGCACGACGCAGCTCGCCCGCGATGTGGCCGCCCGTTTGGATGTCGGCGGTCAGCGGACCAGCCTGCCCAGCAGCTGGACCAGGAGCTGAATCCCGAAGAAGACGACCACGAAGGACAGATCGAATCCACCCATCGGCGGGATCACGCGGCGTATGGGGGCCACCACCGGCTCGGTGATCCGGTAGGTGATCAGGTGGATCTGGTTGCGTGGGTACGGCTCGATGAAGCTGAAGAAGCCGCGCACCACCAGGCAGAGCAGAAAGCCCCAGAGAAAAGCCTGCAGCAGGGTCACTGTACTTGTCATCGCTGCTCCAAACTACGGGGTCCAAAAAGAACAGCCCCGAGCCGAAGCATTGTGGTGCCCGCTCTTACCGCCGCCTCCAGATCGCCGCTCATGCCCATCGAGAGAACGGGCAAACGTCGGCCGAGGCGCTGTTCGGTCTCGTCGCGGAGCCGCCCCAGCTCTTGGAAACTTGCCTCCGCCCGGTCGCCTCGGGCACCAATCGCCATTAAGCCGCGAAGCTCGATGACTCCGGCCACTGCGACAGCTGCCTCCACAGCCACTTCGGGCAGGACGCCGTGCTTCTGCTGCTCTCGCGCCACGTTCACCTGCAGCAGCCCCGGCGGCGCCCCAGGCAGTTGGCTCAAAGCCTCGGCCAGACGGAGGGAGTCCAGCGACTGCAGCAGTCCGAAGCGGCCGGCGTACTTGACTTTGTTGCTCTGTAGATTGCCGATCAGGTGCCAGCTGGCGCCAGCCACCTCAGGCATTTTCGCCAGGGCTTCCTGGACCCGGTTCTCGCCGAGGGCGGTCACACCGGCCGCCTGCGCCGCCTGGCAGACTGCCGGGGGCTGGCGCTTCGTTGCCGCCACTATTTCGATGGCTTCGGGGTCGCCGCCGGCCCGCTCGATGCGCCGCCGGACCTGGCGGAGCCGCTCAACTATCGTCTCGACCCAGACGTCTGCCTCAGGCAAGCGCTACCAGACAGGCGCAGCGGGAACCATCGGCGCGGCGCCTGTGGGAGGCCAGAAAGCCGCTCTCGTAGGTGCAGGCAGGATGCTCGTGGACCCGGCTCGGGAGGACGCCGACGGCCTCCAGCTGGCGGCGGTTGGCCGCCCTGAGGTCGAGCCGAAACCTGCCAGGCGCGGCCACCGGTCCAAGAAAGCAATCCTCGAAATGGGCCGCCACTTCCGGGCTCACCTGGTAGCAGCTGCCGCAGATGCCTGGCCCCAGACCCGCCATGAGGTCCGCCGGTCGGCTGCCGAAGTGAAGGGTCAGCGCGCCCACCAGCTCAGCCGCGATGCCGGCCGCCGTGCCCCGCCAGCCGGCATGAGCGAGGCCGACAGCCCTGCGCAAGGGATCGAAGACAAGCACCGGATAGCAGTCCGCGGCAGTGACCAGGAGGCCCAGCCCAGGCCTATCTGTCACGAGGCCGTCAGTGTTCGGCACGACGTCGACAGGCTCGTTTACGCGCTCGACGCGGGAACCGTGCACGGCCCCCGCCGTGACCACCCTCTCAAGTGGCAGCCGCAGCTCCCGGGCCAGCGCCCAGCGTGCCGGAGTTTGGCTGTCCGCGGCACCCACAGCCCTGGCCATGGAGCCCAGCTCGAGAGTGGAAAATCCATGCTTCAGGCTGGCTTGGGCCGCGAGCTCGGGCAGGCGCAGCACACCCGGCGCCCGGCCCGAGCCAAGATCAATAGACGGGGGGCGCATCCCAGCCGAGGTAGGTGCCGTTCAAAGCCTCACAGCTGACGCTGAGCCGCTCCCGGAGGCGGGTTATGGTGCCAGGTGTGGGGATCAGCGTGCTGGTGGCGCGGAGGCTCCAGCGACCGTCCCGTAGCGCCCGCACCTTGCAGGCAAAACCGTCTCTCCCCAGCGCCTCGACGGCCGAGAGCGCTTCCTTCTCGTTTGCGAACTCCAAGAGGGCGCTCACCGGATGCGGGAGCTCCAGGCGCGAGCCGAGGGCGCGAAGTTCGTCGAGCTGGCTCAGATCGGCAGGATCTGGCGGTGCCAGACTCTCCGTCACCGGCCGATGCAGCAGTCCGCGCGGGATGAACCATCCCAACCAATCCATCTAGTGGACTGTAGCGGTCGCCCGAGGAAGCGGCCGCTCGCTGGTGGGCCTGGACGGGGCGGATCTTTAGCATCCGACGTCCCCGACCGAGGGGCAACGGGCTCCCGCAGCTGGAAGATTTACCGGACCCGGTTGTAGAGGAGCCAGAGCGCACCAGACTCGGTCGTCGACATGTCGCTGGGTGTCCACGACGAAGCGGGCAAACCATCCTCGAACAGCCGGACACCGCCACCGACAAGCTCAGGGCACAGTGTGAGACCAGCGCACCAGTGTGTACCTGGGCGGCGTCGACGAGTTGATTGCCGCGACGGTCGACGGCGAATAATCACAGTGCGCAGGCTGGCGGCGGTCGCCTGGCTCAGTTAGCCCGGTAGCGAGACGCGAGTTGCGGGCCCTGGGCCGCAAACGCGGCGAGGTCTGCACCAAAAACGGCCTCGAGGAGACTGTAGTCCTCGACGCCGGGGGCGCTGACGACTTCGCCGAGTTCCATGCCGGCCAGGGCAGCGACTACGACGTCCTCCGCGGACATTCGGGGCACAGCAGACAGATCCATGCCCTGGACCTCGTGGAATTCGGTGGCCACAACGCCGGGACAGACGACATGCACATTCACACCGGTTCCCTCCAGCTCTGTGTGCAGGGTCTGCGACATGGCGACCGTGTGGGCCAGCGTTCCGGCGTAGACGGCGCGCCGTGCCATCTGGGCTGCCGGTGCGGGTCCCGCAAAAGCGATCATTCCGGCGACGTTCAAGATCGTTCCTGCACCGCGCGCGATCATGCCAGGCAACGCTGCGCGGGTCAGCATCGTCGGCGCGACCACCTTGACGTGCACGAGCTCCCGCGCCTTCGCGGCGGGCAACTCGGCCATCGGCATATAGTGCGCGACGCCCGCGTTGTTGACAAGCATCGTCAGCGGCTGGCTTGCGCACAGCTCGGCCACTGTGTCGATGCCGTCATCGGTGGACAGGTCAGCGGCAAAGACCTGTACGTCGACGTCCGGCAGCGAAGCCGCCAGTGCTTCGAGCCGTTCCCGCCGCCGCCCGACGACGATCAGGTCGGAGCCGTCGTCGGCCAGACGCTCAGCGAACGCTTTGCCGATTCCAGAGGACGCGCCGGTGACGAGTGCGAGCGAAGACATGGTTGCTCCTGTGAAACTTTCGGTTCCCAACTCACCGCTTGCGGCTGGGGCTTAGCGGGCGGCCTTTTGGCGCTGCCGGCTGGAGAGCACCTTGTCGATCTCCCCCCGCACATCCTCGAGATCCATGAACTGGCGGTAGACCGATGCGAAGCGGATGTAGGCCACTTCGTCCAAATCCTTAAGCCGGCTCATCACCATCTCCCCGATATCGGTGCTGGGAATCTCCACCCGACCTGTGCGGCGGAGCTCAGACTCGATCTGCGCCACCATTGTCTGCAGCTTCTCGGGCGAGATGTCGCGCTTGTCGGTTGCCTTCTTGAGGCCGCCGAAGAGCTTGGGCGGGTCGAAATCCTCCCGCCGTCCATCCTTCTTGATCACATAGAAGGGGACTGTTTCGATCCGTTCATAGGTGGTGAAGCGCTGTTCGCAGCCCAGGCACTCGCGCCGGCGCCGGATGGCCTCCCCGACCTCGGAGTCGCGGGAATCCACGACCTTGAGCTCGGGGTGGCCACAGAACGGACAGCGCATCGTTAGGGACCTGGAGGGCTAAGGACGCTGGCGCATGAAGGCGGGGATGCTCAGATCGTCAGCATCCGCCTGATAGGCGGGACGGCTCTCTGCCAGCGGCCGCGAGTACTCGACAGTGGTGCTGTCGCTGGAAAGAGTCTGCCCGGACTGCTGGCGCTTGTTCTTGCCGAACCCGGTGGCAATCACTGTGATCTTGACCTCACCCTGCATGCGCTCGTCATTTACCACGCCGAAGAAGATGTTGGCGCCCGGATCTGCGGAGGCCTTCACTATCTCGGCCGCCTTCTCGCACTCGAACAGCGTGATGTCCTTGCCGGCAGTGATGTTGAGCAGGATGCCCTGCGCGCCATCGATGGAGGTTTCCAGCAGAGGGCTGGAGACCGCGTCCTTGGCAGCGTCCTCCGCCCGAGTGTCGCCGGAGCCGTAGCCGATGCCCATCAGCGCCTCGCCCGTGTCCAGCATGACCGCCTTCACGTCGGCGAAGTCGAGGTTGATGAGGCCCGAGTTGACTATCAGGTCGGCGATGCCTTGGACGCCCTGCCGGAGCACATCGTCGGCAATCCGGAAGGCGTCCTCCAGCGTGCTCTTCTTGTCCACCACCTGGGTCAGCCGATCGTTGGGGATGACAATCAGCGCGTCGACGTTGTCACGCAGCAGCTTGACGCCTTCCTCGGCCGATTCGTTGCGCACCTTGCCCTCCCAGCGGAAGGGCCGGGTAACGACGCCGATGGTGAGAGCGCCCTCCGCCTTGGCCAGGTTCGCGATCACTGCCGACGAGCCGGTGCCTGTGCCGCCGCCCATGCCGGCGGTGATGAACACCATGTCACAATCCTTGACCAGCTCGCTCAACTCCGTGCGGCTCTCCTCCGCCGCGTCGCGGCCCTTGGTCCAGTCGCCGCCGGAGCCGAGTCCGCGGGTCAGCTTGCGCCCGATGTTGACCTTGATGTCGGCGTTACAGCGCTCCAGAGCCTGCATGTCAGTGTTGACGGCTATGAAGTCAACGCCTTTCACGGCGGCCGAGATCATGCGGTTCACTGCATTGCCGCCGCCGCCGCCGCAGCCGATGACCTTGATCCGGGCCCGGCCGTCCTGCCTGTCGAAAGTCTGCATGTTCTCCTCCTGCATTTCGTTCAACAACCCCAGCTGGATCGCAATCTGAATTCCTTGGTTGGTTCTCCGCCGCTGGCGACGGTGCATCTAGAGGTGCCGCGGGCAAGCCCGACCGGATCTTGTGGGCCCATTGGGATCATCTCCGGCGTCGCCTCCTGCGCTCCTCGCTCTGCGTATTGGCGATGCTCTCACTGCGGTGCTCGTCGGCTCCTTGGACCTGACCCACCTGGTCGCACCACCTCTCGGCCGGGTTCCCCGCCCCACCTCTAGAAGAAGTCACGGAGCCATCTCACCGTCTTCTGGTAGGCGCCGGCGAAGGCGGCAGTCTCGGCCTGGCTGCGGCCGGTCGCCGGCTGCGCCCGCTGGCCCCACTTGCAGAGGCCGACGGCGGCGGCGAACGAAGGCGCCGCAACCCTGTCGGCCAGGCCGCCCACACCGGTCGGCAGGCCCAGGCGCACCGAAGTGTCGAACACCGCCACGGCCGCATCGGTGGTGCCCATAAGGCGCGCCCCGCCGCCAGTCACCACCACACCGGCCGGCAGCGGCCCGTCGTATCCGCTCCGCCTCACCTCCTCCCAGGCAAGGTGGAAGATCTCGCGCATACGGGGACCGATGATCTCGGCCAAGAACCGCCTGGGGGTCGGCTGCAGGCGATCACCGCCAACCTGGCGGACGTCGATCCTCTCCTCCTGAGGAATCACCTCGGGCAGGGTGTGCCCGTAGTTGAGCTTCAGCATTTCAGCCTCGTTGAGAGTCGTGCGAAGACCAATGGCTATGTCGTTGGTGACATGGTTGCCGCCCACCGGTAGGACCGCCACGTGCAGCGGAGAGCTCTCTTCATAGAGCGCGACGTCACTCGTGCCAGCCCCGATGTCGATGAGGCAGACGCCCAGGTCCATCTCATTCGGAGTGAGCACGCCCTCGCCGGAGGCCAAACCCTGCGTGATTACCTCGTCGACATCGAGGCCGCTTTGATGGACGCACTTGACGACGTTCTGCACTGCTGTGCCGGACCCGGTGACTATCTGGGTCTCCACCTCGAGCCGGCGGCCGTTCATGCCCACGGCGTCCTTCACGCCTTCCTGGCTGTCGACCTTGAAGCCCCGCGGCAGGACGTGGATGACCTGGCGATCGTTAGGGATGCTGATCGCGCGAGAGGCCTCCACCACGCGGTCGACGTCGTCCTGACCGATCTCGTGGTCGGTGCGGCTCACGGCAATCACTCCCTGGCCCGTGCGCGAGAGGATGTGGGGTCCGCCGAGGGAGACTATCACGCCGTCGCTCCGCACCCCGGCCATGCGCTCGGCGATGAGGATCGCCTGCTGAACAGCCTGTACTGTCTTCTCGATGTTGACCACCGAGCCCTTGCGCAGGCCCTCGCAAGGAGCCTCACCGACGCCTGTCACGTTGAGCTGGCCATACTCGTCAGCCTCAGCAATGACGGCTGCCACCTTGCTGGTTCCTAGGTCGAGACCGACCATCCGCTTCCGCCTGGACAAGAGTTGTAGAGGAGCCTCCGATGGAAGATGTAGAGAAAGACCTGGCGGGTCTTGGCGAGTATACCGC